>JBHICL010000311.1:0-4300 GCA_046759605.1 Alphaproteobacteria bacterium
AGAGTTGTCGGTTGATCTGGTAGCTGACGAGCGGGGCGGTCGGGTAACTGGCCGTCTCGAAGCCTCGTGACAAAGGTCGCCTTGGGCGGCTGAGCGATCCAGCGGGCCGTAACGCGAGTGAAGTCTGAGCAGGCCTCGAAAGTGAAGTTGTGGATGCCGACCCGCCTGTCTGTTGGGGAAGGCCGCGTAGAGTGGGGAAGCAAGCCTTTTCCGTGATTAGGTCTAGACTCGATGTCGAAGCAATTGGTATGACAATCACTCAAAATCATAATTAAGGAATCCCGGGCACGCGACTGCCGCTATCACGTCGCGATCGGTCGACCGCCCTTCATAATGCATGACAGGGAGGGAACTCATGCGCATACGGAGAAGAATATTAACCGCCGCCGCGGCGCTGGTCGTGGGTGGCGTCCTCCTCGGCGCGTCGACGGCAAGTCAGGCGCAAAAAGAAGAAGTCACCGTGCTCGGCATTTGGCCGCTCACTGGTCCCTATGCCGACATGGGACCCCTACTTGACCGGGGCGCACAGATCGCGCTCGAGGAGGTCGGCTACGAGGTCGCGGGCAAGAAGATCAAGTACATCACGCGCGATAGTGAGACCAAGGCCGGCACCGCCGCTCGGCGGGCCCAGGGGGCGATCGACTCCGAGGGTGTAAAGTTCATCATCGGGCCGTGGTCGTCAGGCGTCGCGCTGGCGGTGACCGAGGTCGCTAAGAAGAACAAGGTGATGTACTACTTCTCCGGCGGCACCGAGGACATCTCGGGCAAGCGCTGTCACAAGTACGCCTTCATGTGGGCGGCCAACGCCTGGACGGCGATGGACGCCAACCTGAAAATCTTCAAGAAGTTCAACCCGAACGCCAAGTCGATCTATCTGTTCGTTGTCGATTATGCATTCGGTTGGACGCTGCAGAAATATGTCGAGAAGCTTGCACCGAATTACGGACTCAAGGTCGTTGGTGTCGACCGGCACCCCCTGGGCCATCGCGAGTACTCGTCCTTTATCACCAAAGCCATGGCGACCAACCCGGACGCCGTCTACATGATCAACTTCGGGCTCGACGCCATCTCGGCGGTGCGTCAGCTCCACAACTTCGGCTTCACGCCGAAGAAGCCGGTGATCCTGTCGTGGTCGTCGGGTGTCGAGGAGCTAGTGCAGATGGATCCGGCGATGCGCGCCAATCTGCAGTTCGGCTCCAACTACTACTACACGGTCGACACGCCGGGGAATAAATCCTTCGTCGATGCCTACAAGAAGAAGAGCGGCGGCATTCCGCCGGGATACGCCCCGGGCGCCGGCTATGGGTTAATGAAGATGACCCTGCTGGGGATGCAAAAGGCCAACAGCACCGACCCAAAGAAGGTCATCCAGACTCTCGAAGGGCTGAAGGGCAAGAACTTCGTGGGCGACTTCGCAATCAACGGCCGCAACCATCAGACCGTGCGGCCCTACTTCGTCGCGCGCACGAAGCCCGTGGATAAGATGGCCAACGAGTACGACTTCGCGACAATCCAGGACATCAGTTCGACGGAACAACCGCGCGATCTCAACCAGTGCCAGGACATCGGCGGCTTTTAGTCCTGCCCAACTCGATGGAACCCGATCCCGGCCAAAAGGCCGGGATCGTTTCTCCTGTGCCTGAACAAGACGCGGGGTAGGCGTTTCAGTTGACATGAGTATCTTGATCGTAAACCAGATTCTGAACGGTTTCGCCACGGGCATGCTGTATGCGCTGGTCGGCGTCGGCTTGACGCTCGTGTTGGGCGTCCTCAACATCCCCAACTTCGCCCATGGCACACTCTATGCCTTTGGCGCTTATTTCACATACACCGTCGCCAATTTGACCGATTCGTTTTACTTGGGGGTTCTTATCGGCCCCCTCCTGGTAGTACTGATAGGCTTCGTTATCGAAAGCCAGGGGGTAAGGCGGCTCTATGCAGCGCATCACGATTATCAACTTCTATTTCTGTTCGCGGTGGCGCTCATCCTGCAAGAGACGGTGATCCTGATCTGGGGTCCGGTCGGCTTTTCATTGCTGGTGCCGAAATTCCTCGCCGGCGCTGTCGATCTCGGCTTCACCGTCTATCCGAAATACAGGCTGGCGCTGATCTTGTTCACGGCGACCATCGTGGTGGCCCTGTACCTCTTGCTGACTCGGACGAACGTCGGCGCGATCCTGCGCGCTGGAATCGAGAACCGGGAAATGGTCAAGGTTCTCGGGATCAACATCAACAAGGTTTTTCTTTTCACGTTTGGTCTCGGCGCTTATCTGGCAGGTCTCGCCGGGGGCCTGGCCACTCCCATCTGGGGCCTGACGCCCACCATGGGTTTCGACATTCTCCCCATATCCTTCGTCATCGTGGTGGTGGCCGGGCTCGGCAGTATCCTGGGTGCCATCGCGGCCGGAATCCTGATTGGTCTCGCTCAGAGTCTGACGACGATCTGGTGGCCCGAGGCCGCGAACGTCGTCATCTACCTGATCATGGGTCTGACCATCATTCTTCGACCGCAGGGGCTATTCGGAAGCCGGTGATGCGCGATCGAAACATATTCCTGATCGTTCTGACCTTCGTCGTCATCGGCCCGTTCGTGCAGCCCGAGGTGATTATCGCCGAGATGCTGATCTTCGGCATTGTCGCGGTGGCTAACAACATCATGATCGGCTACACGGGCATGCTGTCCTTCGGGCAGGCGATGTTCTTCGGCATCGGCGCCTATGTCGCGGGACTACTGCTCAAGGCGGGTATGCCGCTCATCGTCGCACTGCCGGTCGGCACTCTGTTCGTCCTGGTGCTGTCGATCGCGGTCGGTTACTTCTGCGTCCAGCGGACCGGCCTCTACTTCATCTGCATCACCTTTGCCTTCAACCAAATGTTCTATTTCATCGCCTATTCCTGGACCGAGCTGACCGGCGGCGAGGATGGTCTGCCCGGCATCCCGCGTCCGGGCCTGCTGCTCGATCCGGTCGCCTTTTATGTTTTTGTCGCCGTCGTGTTCTTGGCCTGCCTCGTCGCCATGAAGCGAATCGTCGACTCGCCGCTGGGACTGATCTGCCAAACCATCCGGGAGAACCCCTCGCGTGCCGCGGCAGTGGGGTATAACGTGAAGCTCTACAAGTGGATTGCCTTCACCATAGCGAGCACCTTCACCGGCCTCGCCGGCACCGTCTACGCCATGCTCTACGGCATCGTCCCCATCGATCAGATCCATTGGCTCAAGTCCGGCGACATCATCTTCATGACGCTCTTGGGAGGCACCGGGAACTTCTTCGGGCCGATCATGGGCGCCGTCGGATACATCTGGATGTCGGAGACCTTCAGCCTGTTCTGGGCGCGCTGGCCCTTTATCATGGGCATCGTATTCGTCGTCGTCATCGTCTATCTGCGCGGCGGCATCGTCGAACTCATAGGTAAGGCCTACGGCAGCATTCAGCGGGCGCAGGAGGCACCTTAGCGATGGCCGGGCTGCTCGAATGTCGCGACTTGTCGAAGAACTTCGGCGCTGTCGCCGCGGTCGTCAACGTCAACCTCGAAGTAACGGAAGGCAACGTCCACAGCATCATCGGTCCCAACGGCGCGGGCAAAACCACGTTCTTTAACCTAATTTCGGGCGAGGTTCCCCCGGTGGCCGGGCGCGTCTATTTCAAAGGTCGGGACATCACCGGGCTCCCCTCCCACCAGATCCCTCACGTGGGCATTGCCCGATGTTTCCAACGGACCAACATCTTTCCGAAGCTCACCGTCTTCGAGAACGTGTGGGTCGCCATGTTCTCGCGGTCGAATTCAGGCGCCTTGGATTTTATCAAGCGAGTCTCCGATTTTGGGGAAATCGGAGACAAGACGCGGGAGATTATTTCCGAGTTGGGGCTCGAGGAAAAGCTGACTGAGCGTGCGGAGACGCTTTCCCATGGACAGCAGCGCGCCCTTGAGGTGGCGATCGCCCTCGCGGGGGCACCAACACTTATCCTCTTGGACGAGCCCACCCAGGGGCTAGCCCCCGAGGCCACCCAGCAAATGACTCAGCTCATCCAGCGCCTTGCCGGCCGATACACTATCCTCCTCATCGAGCACAAGATGCACGTGGTGATGGCGATTTCCCACTGGATTTCGGTAATGCACTTCGGGCAGATCATCGCCGAGGGCGGACCTGACGAGATCCGGCAAAACGAGGCGGTCCAGAAAGCGTACCTAGGAGGCCGTCGATGATCCTGAAACTAGAGGAGATCCACACCTATTACGGGCTCGTGCATATGTTGCAGGGCATTTCCCTCGGGATAGCAGAGGGAGAGGTGGTGGCCCT
>JBHICL010000312.1:0-4284 GCA_046759605.1 Alphaproteobacteria bacterium
GGCGTGGCAGACCGAGGCCGCAACAACCTGGACCTTAGACCGGCCACCCGCCGGGACGTGACCCAGCTCATCGAGCTGGCCAACAGGTCTTATCTCGATGGCATCGGTCCAACGGCTCCACCGGGCTATGCAGACGATTTCTCGGGGCGCGGAGGGCTTCGCGGCTACGTCGAGACGGATTGGCCGCGGATCATGGTCGCCGAGCGCGGTGGCCAGATTGTCGGCCTGTGCGGGGTTCACGACGAAAACGTCGTCGCCCTCTTCGTGGACCCGCCGGCTCAGCGCCAGGGGATCGGGACGCATCTTCTGGGCGACGCGGTCCGGAGGATCGGCGAGGCAGGCCACGACGTTGCGCGCCTCGGGGTGGCCGAGGGCACCGTGGCGGAGGCGTTCTACGCCGCCCAGGGCTGGAACGAGGTCCGGCGGGAGCCGATCAAGCTCGCTTCGGGTCACGAGGCGATGCTGGTCTGGTTCGTGAAAACTACCCGGCGCGGCGACCAGCACTAACGGCGGCGAACAGCCTTCCCGGCCATCTGGTCACCGCCCCTGCAACAGCGTCAGGACCTTGCGCAGGGGCGCGTGGTTCACCCCAAGTCCCAGGGACATGGAGAAATGACCACACCGCGACACGAAGAGGTTCTCCTGGGGCACGCTCCATCTGTCGGCAAGAGAGAAAGCACCACGCGGTGGCAGCACCGTATCGCGGCTGCCGATGGCCATGACGATGTGCTCCGCCGGCACGGCGGGCTGGCCCCGCGGCTCCGTAAGGGGCGCCCATTCCGCCAGGGCTTCCTCCGACCAGCCGTTGGCCGCCAGCTGCCGCGGCAAGCCGAGGGCCCTGCCGAGGCTCCCGTTCAGCCCCGCGTCGGCGATCTCGTCGCTGGTCGCCACAAGCAGGAAAGCATCCGGCGTCATCTCGGCGGGCCAATGGCGCGCGGCGGTGGCCACGAGCTGGGTCGTGAGCGCGCCGATACTGATTCCGCCGACCGCCACGGGACCACGACCGGTTCGCCGTGCCCAGGCGACCAGGGCCGCGATCTCCGCGACCCAGCCGGCGAAGAAGTCGAGAAAGCCAAGCGGCCCCCGCGCCAAGACCGGCTCGCCGCCGTAGCGCCCCCCAAGCCTGCGGCGGCCGTGCCAGGGGCCTTCGGGCCGGATCACGCGCACCCCTTCCCTCACCGCCCGCGGCAACGGGTCCCAGGCGTCGGGCACGAACTCCGGCTCCACCAGGACGCCGTGCAGGAAGATGAAGGTTGGCGGATCCTTCACGCCATGAGGGGCATAGACGTGCGCCCAGGCGTCGTTCCCGGTCTCCGCCACCGGCGCCGGAAAACGCAGCCAGTACTGCTCATCGCCGTACGGGCCCGTGATGCCACGCGACCGCGAGACCTCGGGCACGGACGGCGCCGGGAAAGCCGTCTCCGGCGATGCCAGGCGGGCTTCATGCCGCGCCTTCGCCTCGCTCACGGAGCGAACGTCCCACCTCAAGGCGGCTACCCTGCCCCGCAGGACGAGCGGCAGGAGGCCGAGCTGGGCCCGTTCCACGCGCCGGATCGCGGCGCGCCGGCGCAACTCCGCCTGCACGCGGTGCGCGGCATCCGTCGGCTCTTCGCCAAAGAACGCGGCGCGCCATCGCCGATCCGCGTCCTCGTAGGCGACAGCGCAACCCCCAACCGCGGCAAGCGTTCGTTCGGTGGGCAGGCGGTCGGTTGCCGTTCCCGGCAGCTCCTGCCAGAACCGCCCGCGGTCGCCGCCCGCCATGGTGGCCGCGGCCCCGGCGCGTGCGAGGGGCATGAGGACGCGCGTAATGGTCTTGAGCGCCGTCCAGTCGAAGGAAGGTCCCAGCCATAGCCCACCCACCGGTGGCCGGAACAGCCAGGTCCCTGACGTAGCCGGGAGGCGCGGGTCGGCGAGCTCTTTGGTTTTGTTGGGACTCATGGCGAAGAACGGCTGATCTGCTGTTGTTATTGCTGGCGAAGTGGAGCTTCGAGTTCAGCGGGTAAGGGCCCACAGGCTCGCGAGCAGGGCCAACGCCGCAACCACGGTGGCCCCCAACGCCAACCGTCTGGCCACGGTCGACGCTTCCCGCGCCTCCCTCGACGCCTGAATCGCCTCCTCCACCGAACCTCTCGCCTCCGCCATGCGCGCCTGCTCGGTCAGCTTCCGATCCAGCTTGCGGCGCTTCAGGATCAGCTCCGCTTCGGCGCGGTGTTCGATCGTGCGCCGCGCCAGCGCCGTCTCCAGCTCGTCGATGGTCCACTCCTCGAGCGGCCTTCCCTTCACCGCAACCTCCCCCGCCGGCCGTCGCGTCCGTTCCCGCTCGCCACTATGAAGCTCATTATCGGACCCGTCCAACCCGGCAAGAGGATTACCGCATCGAGCGTGAGCCCGCTCTCGCGCCGTGTTAGGCTGGCTGCCGCATTCCTGGCGGCGGTGGCCCGCAGCTCGGAGGGTGCCGGGATGTTGTTGAGGGTGGACTGGTTCTGGTCGTTCCGCAGCCCGTATTGCTACCTCGCCACGGGGCGCATCGTCGCGCTTGCCGCCAACTACGACCTCGCGGTGAGCGTGCGGCCCGTCCTTCCCCTCGCGATCCGCGCGCCCGAGTTCTTCAGGAACATCAACCCGCTACAGCGGTACTATCACCGGCTGGATGCGGAACGGGTCGCAAGCATCTACGAGATCGACTTTGCCTGGCCGGACCCGGACCCGGTGATGGTGGATCCGAAGACGCAGGAGGTCAGTGCCGAGCAGCCGCACATCCACCGGCTCACATTCCTCGGGATCGAGGCCGTGCGCCGCGACCGAGGGCTGGCGTTCGTCCACGAGGTGTCCCGGATCATCTGGAGCGGCCGTGTCAAAGGCTGGGACCGGGGGGAGCATCTGGCGCGGGCGACCGGGCGCGCGGGACTCGATCTCGACGAAATGGACGCGGCGATCGCGGCCGATCCCGCCTCGTACCAGAAAGAAGCCGAGGCCAACCATGCCGCGCTCAGGGCCGCCGGTCACTGGGGCGTGCCGACGATGGTGTTCGAAGGCGAGCCGTTTTTCGGCCAGGACCGTATCGACGCCTGCGTCTGGCGCATGCAGCACCACGGCCTCTCCCTGCGCAGCTCGTAAGGCGCGTTCCCGGCCTCACCGCGCCGTGACAGCGCTTTCAGCGAGCCGGAGCAGCTTGGAGGCCGAGACACGCAGGCGGGGTACGCGCGCCACCGATCGGATCGGCCCGGTCACCCCGCGCCTATCCTTCCCAGGGACCTGCCGGAAAACGGAGCTACCGCCGGTGGCGCGTTGACCGTGGCTCGGCGCGCTGCCTAGGCTCTCGGCCCTCCATCCATGGATGTGTTCTTGGCGCGGCCGCCAAGCTTGGCCGCGCCGCTTTTTTTAGCTCCGGCGTTACCGCTGATCGACTACCTCCATGAGGGTTGCCGGCGGGCGGAAGTAATATTCACGGATAGCTAGAACGAGCAGAAGTAATAATTAAGGATAATTTGAAGTCTCCCAGAATATAGGCGATATTACTTTAAGGTTCTTGAAGAAACGGATCGGGGTGACATGCGCAAAACTGGAATATTTCTTACGCGGTTCTGGGCCGACCCAGGTGGGGCTGTGGCGCCGGAATACGCGATACTCCTGGCCGTCATCGGTACGGTGAGCGTGCTCGCGCTCGGGTTTCTCTATACCACCCTTCAGGGCGCAATGGCCGACGCCGCGAGTTGCCTCGACACGAACGCAAGTGGGTGTTGATATGAAGGATCGAAGAAGGCTCCGCTTTCTTGGAGAGTCGGGGGCCGCGGCGGCTGAGTTTGCGCTCGTATGCGTCCCACTCGTAGTCATACTTTTCGGGATCGTTCAGTTCGGCGCGGTGCTCTACGTTTACAACAACATGAAAAACGCTGCCCGGGAGGGCGCGAGGTGGTACGCGGTAGGAGCGCCGAACGCCGACGCCTTTTTCGGTGGGAATGACGCCGCGGCGGCGGCCGCCAGGGCTCAGGATTTCCTGAACCCGACCTGGATCACCGCAACCATCACGACGCCCCCCCCGGTCAACAACACCGGTGACCCGAGCGTCGATTGCTCCAACCCCGCCGACCCCGATCCGGATTGTGATGTGACCGTTACGGTCACTGCACCCATGGGCCAGGCCGCGCTCATTGATTTGCTCGACCTCATGACCAGTAACGGGTTCCAGCTCGTGGCGTCCACGACGATGCGCCGCGAGAATTGATTGCGAACAAACGAGGACGAAATGGCTAGGTATCGACTCAAGCATTTCATCCAGGATCG
>JBHICL010000313.1:0-4262 GCA_046759605.1 Alphaproteobacteria bacterium
TACCTCGCCATCGCCGAGGCCGTTGGCCGCGCGATCGCGGATGGCACGCTCTCGCCGGGCGTCAGGCTTCCTCCCCAGCGTGAGCTTGCGTTTCGTCTGGGCGTCACGGTCGGTACGGTGGGTCGCGCCTACGCCACGGCCGCCCAGCGTGGTCTCGTCGGTGGCGAGGTGGGGCGGGGAACCTTCGTCGTCGGTCCCGGCGAGGCGCCCGCCCCGGGTTTGCCGCGAGAGCCCCGTCGGGCCGGCACCGTTGACATGACGGTGAACCTGCCGGCGGATGTGGGCCAGGGCGCGGTGCTGGCGGACGCGTTGCGGCGTCTTCCCGAGGTCCAGGATCGGGAGGTCTGGGTCGCCTATCCAACGCCGGCGGGAGCGCCGGAGCACAAGGCGGCCGGGAGCGCCTGGCTGTCGCGGTTGGCCCCGAACGTGGTCATGGAGGACGTTTTCGTGTGCGCCGGGGCCCAGCAAGCCATCGCGGCCGCTATGGCCGTCGAGGCGCGCGCCGGCGATGTGGTTGTCGCGGAATCCTTGTCCTACCCCGGATTCGCACAGTGTGCGGCGACCCTCGACCTCAGGATTGCCGCGGCTCCGATGGACGAGGAGGGCGTTGTCCCCGACGCTTTCGAGGCGCTCGTGAAGCGGCTACGCCCGCGGCTCCTCTGTCTCGTGCCGACGTTCCACAACCCGACCAACATCGTAATGCCGGCCGAGCGGCGGCGCCAAGTCGCCGAGGTCTGTCGACGTCATGGGGTCGCGATCATCGAGGACGACGTGTACACACATCTCCTCGCCGAGCCGCCGGCTCCGCTCAGCGCCATTTATCCGGAAGGCACCTATTTGCTCACGAGTCTGTCGAAGGCGATCTCTCCGGCCTTGCGGGTCGGCTATCTTCTCTGCCCGGCGGGTCGGGGCGCGCGCGTGGAGGCCGTGCTTGCCGGTCTGAGCGGCGCCATCAATCCGATCTCGGTGGCGCTTGCAACGCGACTCCTGAGCGATGGCGCGGTGGACCGTCTTCTCGACGCGCAGCGTCGCGAGATCGCCGCACGGCAAGCGACAGCCCAAGCCGCGCTGGCCAGCTTCAACGCCAGGCTCCATCCCGCCAGCCTGCACGCCTGGCTGGAGCTTCCGCCGCCGTGGCGGGCGAACGACTTCGTGGAAGCGGCCGCGTCCCGGAACCTGAGGATCGCACCTACGGAGTGCTTCGCCGTTGGCCGCGCCGAAGCCCCGCATTGCGTTCGCCTTGCGCTCGGGGCGGTCCGCTCGCGGGACGAGCTCACGCAGGCGCTCGAGACAGTGACCCGGATTCTGGAGGAGCCGCCGCTCGTGCGGGCTGCCGCGGTCTAGCGCCCCGCCTCGCCATACAGTTCGTCGGGGTCCGTCTCGACCGGCAGAATCTCCACGAGGCCGGATTCATGGGCCTGGCGATAGAAGCAGCTCCGGCGTCCGGTGTGGCAGGCGACCCCGGTCTGCTCCACCAGCAACAACACCGCGTCGCCGTCGCAATCGATGCGGAACTCCTTGAGGGCCTGCGTCTGGCCGGATGTCTCGCCCTTTCGCCAAAGCTTGTCCCGCGAGCGCGACCAGTAGCAGGCCTGGCCCGAGCGCAGCGTCTCGAGCACGGCATCGCGGCTCATCCAGGCCAGCATCAGCACCTCGCCGGTGGTGCGCTCCTGGGCAACCACGGGCACCAGGCCGGCATCGTCGAAGTCTATCTCTCCGAGCAGGGCGGCTTCCGCTTCCGTGAGCTCCTGGGTCATCGTCTCCTCCCTCAGGCGGCGGCTTCGAGACGCGCGAAACCGGCTTCGAGATCGGCGATCAGATCGTCGGGATCCTCCAACCCCACGTGAGCGCGCAGCAGGGGCCCAGGTGGCGACCAGCTCGTCGCGGTGCGAAGCGGCGTCGGGTTGCGCGGCAGCAGAAGCGACTCGTACCCGCCCCAGCTTTCCCCCATGGCGAAGAGCTTCATGCCGTCCAACATCGCCGCGAGCGCTTCTCGCCGATACGGCCGGTCCAGGATAAATCCCAACAACCCCGAGGCGCCCAGGAAATCGCGCTTCCAGATGGCGTGACCCGGATCGTCGGGAAGCGCGGGATAGAGAACGCGCGCCACTTCGCGGCGCCCGGTCAGCCACTCCGCAATCCTGCGGGCGCTTTCCTGGTGCCGCGCCAGGCGAACGGAGAGGGTTCGAAAGCCTCTCAAGCCCAGGTAGACGTCGTCGGGGCCGGCGCAATGGCCGTTCAGCGCGGCGGCGGTCTTGACCGGCACGTAGGTCTCTTCCGTGGTGACGATGACGCCGAGCATGGCGTCGGCATGGCCGACGATATACTTGGTGGCGGCATGCACGGACACGTCGACCCCATGCTGGAACGACTTGAAATAGAGCGGCGTGGCCCAGGTATTGTCGTTGATGACCACCGCGCCCGCGGCATGCGCGGCGGCGGCGATGGCGGGGATGTCCTGCACCTCGAACGTCAGGGAACCGGGGGATTCGGTGAACACGACGCGTGTGTCGGTGCGCAGCAGTCGCGCGATGTCACTGCCGATCAGGGGATCGTAGAAGGTCACCTCGACGCCGAACTTGCGGAGCATCCGTTCGCAGAACCGCCGGGTGGGTCCGTACACGCTGTCGGTCACGAGAACATGGTCGCCGGCCTCGACGAAGGCCGTCAGCGCAGCCGAAGCCGCAGCCAGTCCCGATGAGGTGGCGATTCCCCGCGCACCACCCTCCAGAGCAGCCATGGCGTCGTGGAGGGCGAACGTCGTCGGCGTGCCCTGGCGGCCGTAATGGACGCCCTCCCAAGGCTTGCTCAACGACTCCTCGAGCGCGTCCAGCGTCGGAAAAATGATGGTCGATGCGTGATAGACGGGTGGATTTACGACACCGAAGTTGCTCTTCGGGTCTCGTCCTTCGGTGACGATGAGGGTGTCGTCCTTCATGTCGCTCTCCACTCACTCGCGCTCGCAGGATCGAGCGGCGCAGTTTGGCAGGGCGCCGGCGCTGCTTCCACACCGTTCGCCGCCTCGGGGTCAGTGACGCGGCGGAAGTCGCGATACCGTATCGGAGATGGGGTCATCCACGGGCGGGTGGTCCACCGCGCCTTTGGGCAGCGGCGTGGAGGGCGGTATGAGCCCCGACCGCCGGGGATCCTCGATCTCGGCCTCGTGCTGCTCGCAGGGCGTGAAGCCAAGGCGTTGAAGCAGCGCCGCGGCCCTTGGGTGATCGAGCGAGCGCGCTGTTACCGTCAGCCGCTTCGGCTCGTGACGCCAGGCGGTGTCTATCGTCCAGGTAAGGATGTAATGCCCGTAACCGCGTCCGAGGAATTCCGGCAGCGCCGCGACGTGGCTCAAGTCTATTCTTCCGGTCTGGCGCAGCTCTCGCAGATCGAGCTCGGCGAAGGCTCCTGGCACGCCGTCCACGTACAGCACGTAGATCTCCACGAGATCGTTGTGGATGATCCGCAGAAGCTCGTCGTCGTCAATCCCGCGGCGCTCCCACCAGAACCACGCCTCGCCCGCGGTATTGTACAGGTAGCGGTAGAACGAGACAGTAGGCCGCCGGGCGTGAAGGAGCGCGAGCACGCCCTTCGGAGGGCTTGTTGGCGGGCGCGGGGGATGGTTCGTCATCTCCATCAGCGTCGTGACCACGTGCAGCTTGCCCTCGGTGGCCATGCCTCAGACCTCCACCGGCGTATCATCGCGGCCGCCCCACTCGGTCCAGGAACCGTCGTAGACGGCCCATTCGTCGTGGCCGAGGAGATGGAGGCCGAGCGCCAGCACCGACGCGGCCACACCCGATCCGCAGGTGGCGATCAAGGGTTCGTCCACGGGCGTGCCACCCGCCGCGAAGACGTGCCGCATCCGGTTCCGATCCACCAGAGTGCCCGTCTCGGGATCCACGAGGTCACTGGAAATGACGTTGACGGAGCCGGGGATATGACCGCCGCGCAAGCCCGCGCGCGGTTCCGGCTCGGTGCCCCGAAACCGTCCCGGCGGGCGCGCGTCGACCACCGTCGCCACGCCGGTTACGAGGTTCGCTTGCATCTGAGCCAGGGTCCGGACCAGTTCGGGGCGGAACGTGGGCCGGTAGCGGGCCGGGATGACGTCGCGATGGCCCGCCTCCACGGCTCGGCCCTCACGTTGCCATTTCGGCAGCCCGCCGTCCAGCACCGAGACCCGGTCGTGACCGAAAACGCGAAACGTCCACCACACGCGCGGCGCCGAGAAGATTCCGTGAGCATCGTAGACCACGACGTGGTGCTCG
>JBHICL010000314.1:0-4262 GCA_046759605.1 Alphaproteobacteria bacterium
CGCAGCGCGGCGACATAGTTGTCGATCAGCGTGTCAACCAGACCGGTGGCGCTCTCGGTAGAGGGCAAACTGCGGCTTTCCGCCAGCGAGCAGATGCCGTAAAGCGAACCCCACAACACGCGAGCATGGTGCAAACGTTCGACCTCCTCGCCCGGCCTGAAGAACGGTTTCAACGCCTCCTCCGCCAAGCCAAGCAATCGCAGCACGTGCGCCTCATACCAGTCCGGCACCTCTTGACCATTCGGGAGCTGGTGTTCGAACACCGCCCGCCACAACCGCGGATTCTTGCTTGTGTATTCCATGTACCGGCGCGCGTACGCACGCAGGGCGGCTTCTGGCTCCTTGCCGGCAGACTCAGAGCTGACCGCCTCGTATAGGCTGTCGAGCGTCGTGCTGTTCAGATGGATGATGAGGTCATCCAGATTCTCGAAGAGATTATAGATCGTGCCGATGGTGTACCCGATCCGGCGGGCAACACCGCGCGCGGTCAGGCCACGTAGACCTTCCGTGCTCACGATCTCCCTCGCCGCCGCCAAGGCCATCTCGTGCAGCTCTTGCCGACTGTGATCTGCTCGTCGTCCCACGGCATGCTCACCAAAAGAAAATTTTATCAGCGCTCAAAAATATATTGATCGTCGATCAGTTTCAAGGTATATTAATTAAGCGTCGCTCAAAAAAGGGAGAAACCCTGATGAGTTGGCCGGAGCTTCTGATGCCACCGGGGGACTACCTCGCGATTGCGATCGGGGCTCTCGGACTTCTTGGAGCCATCGGGCTGCTGAGCCGCTTTGCCATATGCGGCTGGCCAAAGACGAGGCGGGCCGTTGCGCGGCTTAGTCGAAGGGATGGCGGCGTGTTGGCTCAGAACGGTGCGGGAGGCGGAAATGGAGACGATTTGGGATCTTCGGCCCTTGCTCGGGTATGTGGGCGTGGCCTACCTGCTGGATTGGTTAGTGGATTGCGTCTGGTGGTGGCATGTGGACCGAGTCATCGAGCAGCGCGAGGGGTCCGCAGCGAGAGAAGTCGATCCGTCCCGGAAAAGAGCGGCAACCGCTTGGCCTTTCACAATAAGCCAGGCAGGCGGCGGCCGAATTCACATTTTGTAAGCAGCGCCCAAAAATATCATCCGGGTTCGGATTTCCGGCGGTCGGGCGGCGTGGAGACGTGTGAGATCGACGACGGCATAGAATCCGACGACTTTGGCTCGCTTGTTTTCTTCGACTTCGGATAGTGGTCTAAGCAGCAACTCCTCGAGGAGGTGGAGGTTTCCATGATCCGCAATGGAGCAATTGCGGTGGTCGCGCTGCTCGTCGGGCTAGCCGGCATCTTGATCGGTCGCACCGTAGTTGTCGGCCCTCCACCGCTCGACCCCGTCCCGAAGGCCGAGCCCATGGAGATTAACATTGATGCCGTATCGGCGCGCCTGGCCGAAGCAGTCAGCATCCGCACTATCTCCTTTAGCCGAGAAGCGCCCGTCGAGAAGGACGCCTTCTTCAGCCTCCACGACCATCTGGAGAGGAGCTTTCCCAAGGTGCACGAGGTGCTGACGCGGGAGATCGTGAACGACTATAGCCTGCTGTACACCTGGCCAGGCAGCGACCCGACGCTCAGGGCAATCCTGTTTGCGGCCCACCAGGACGTGGTGCCTGCGGACCCCGCAACGGAAGCCGATTGGACCTATCCGCCGTTTTCCGGAGAGACAGCCGACGGCTTCGTTTGGGGCCGTGGCACGCTCGACATGAAGCAGTCGCTGATGGCGATCCTGGAAGCAGTAGAGTTTTTGTTGAGTGAGGGATTCGTGCCGGAACGTACGGTGTATCTCGCGTTCGGTCACGACGATGAAATCGGCGGCGCAAACGGGGCAGCCAGGATCGCAGAGATGCTCGGAGAGCGCGGAGTTCGTCTGAACTTCACCCTCGATGAGGGTTTGGTGATTACCCAGGGCATCGTGCCGGCTGTATCAAAGCCCGCAGCTCTCGTAGGTCTCGCCGAGAAAGGCGCGGTTGCCTTGGAACTGAGGGCCGGCGGCGAGGGCGGCCATTCCTCCAGGCCGCCTGTGAGCACGGCGGTCGGCAAGCTGGCGCGCGCGATTCACCGCCTGGAGACCAATCAGATGCCCGCTCGGCTGGGCAGTCCGATCACCGATATGTTCACCTATCTCTCACCGGAGATGCCCCTCGCCTGGCGCGTGGTTCTCGCCAATCGCTGGCTGTTCGATCCGTGGCTGATTGCTCGTCTCGAACGAAGTGCAGCGACCAACGCATCCATTCGAACGACGACCGCGCCAACTGTGATACGGGGCGGTGTCAAAACGAATATCCTGCCAAAGGACGCCAGGGCGCTGATCGACTTCCGCATTCTGCCTGGCGATTCAGTGGACAGCGTCATCGAGCACGTCCGTATGACGATCGACGACCCGGACATCACCGTGCGTCAGACGGCCCGCAACCCTTCCGAGCCGTCGCTGGTGTCCAACCCTGAAGCGCCGGGCTTCATCGTCCTGAGGCGCACAATTCACCAAGTCTTTCCAGACGTCCTGGCCGCTCCAGGGCTCGTCATCGGTCGTACTGACAGCAGGCACTACGGGTCTCTTGCGGATAACGGCTATCGATTCGTACCGGCGCGCCTGGGACCCGAGGATCTTCCACGAATCCACGGCACCGATGAGCGGATTGCCGTTGATAACTATGCAGAGATAATTCAATTCTACATACAACTGTTGCGCAACGCCGCATCCTGACCGTCCGGTTTCGTCGATCGGCCATGATGTCGTTGCAGGATCACGTGATCATGAGGTGGCGGTCCTCGACATATGGATTTCTTGGCGCATCCGCCATCGTGTTAGGGGGCTTCGAGTATATCTCGGCTCCCATCGAGTGGCTGTGGCCCCATGCCCTTGGTGGCAGCACGCACTGGAAGGGTCGGTCTTCGGGAAATTGCGTGAGCCTTACCTTCGATGACGGTCCGTCGCGTTACACCGACACGGTTCTCGATATCCTCGCGGAGCGAGGTGTCCGCGCGACCTTCTTCGTCATGGGGAGACAAGTCGAAAAATTTCCGCAAACTGTTCGCCGGATGGCAGCCGAAGGACACGAGATCGGCAATCATACCTACGCCTTCGTTGCGAAAAAGGGCGCGTGGAAACTCTATGCTCCTGTCGGAATTGACGAAGTTGTCCGAACGCAAGAGGCAGTCAAGAAAATCACCGGCACGCCTCCTCATTATTTCCGCTCGCCCGGCGGTCAAATGGGTCGCCGACTATGGCGAGCCGTGAGGGCGAATAAGCTAGAAGTGGTCAATGGCGCCCTGCCGTTCCCCGACCCCGAGCGAGATGCTGAGACGCAGTTGGCCACGGTGAGGGAGACTGTGCGTCCCGGCGCAATCATTATCCTGCACGACGGCGATGACGCGAACCCGGAGTCCGACCGGCCAGCAGCAACGCTGGAAATGCTGCCGCGACTTTTCGCCATGCTTGAGCAAAGCGGCTACAGTGTCGCGCCGTTGGAAACGCTTCTCTACCAGGAAGAGTGTGAACGCAACTTGTAGGTCAACCCGTTCAACGTTCAATAAGTCGCCCGGCCACCGCTGAGATCGAAGACGGCCCCCGTCGTGAAAGAGTTCTCCGCCGACACCAGCCAAGCGATCATTGCCGCCGCCTCTTCGGCCTTGAGGAAGCGCCCACGCGGGATACTTGCCAGCGCATAGGCGATGTGCTCCTGGCTGATCTGTTCAAGAATGCGGGTCTTGACTGCGCCGGGCGTCACGCAATTGACGGCGATGTCGTGGTTCGCGAGCTCCTTCGCCAGAGATTTGGTGAGCGCGATGATGCCGGCCTTGGCGGCACTGTAAGGCGCTGCGTTCGGGACGCCTTCCTTGCCGGCAATCGAAGCGACGTTGAGGATGCGGCCATAGTCTTGTCGCATCATGTGCGGCACGACGGCGCGGCAGCAGTAGAAGGTTCCGGTCAGGTCGATGTCCATGATGCTGTGCCAGTCCGCCGTCGTGTACTCCCACAGCCTCGCGCTCGGTCCGGCGATACCGGCGTTGTTGACCAGGATCTCCAGGCCGCCGAGTGCCTCTAACGTTTGCCCGACGGCGTCGTCGACGGCCTGAGGATCGGTCACGTCGACGACTACCGCGTGGACCTTGCCGGCGTTCGAGAGCTCGTCACGCGTCGCGCGCACCAACTGGCTGTCGCGATCCCACAGGCAGACCGCGGCGCCGGAGGCCGAGAGCCGTTCGGCGATGGCCCGGCCGATGCC
>JBHICL010000315.1:0-4260 GCA_046759605.1 Alphaproteobacteria bacterium
GCCGGTTTCTCGACTAGGTGAGCCAGGGGTGCGCCCGCGCCTCCCGCACGAAGCTTTTGAGCGCGGGCGAGTATTGACGCCCGGCGACCGTTACGAGCTGGACGTCGCGGCTGAGCTCCGGCTCGATGATCGGCCGGAACAACAAACCCGGTTGTGCAATCGAGTGCTCCGGCATCAGGCATACGCCCATGCCCGCCAGGACCATCTGCTGTATCCAGTCCTCCCGCTCGCTGCGGTACGAGACCTTCAGCTCGATGCCTCCATCCGAGAGGATCGTGAAGAAACTGCTGCGGAACTCGCAGCTCAGCCGGTCGAGATAGTTCTCGCCCGTGAGATCGCTGAAGCGAACGCGCTTCATGGACTCGAACCGGTGCCCGGGCGCGAACGTGATCACCATCCTTTCCCGGAACAGGAGTTTCGTATCGAACCTCTCGTGGAGCTCGGTCGGCAGCCCGAGCACCGCGACGTCGAGCTCACCGGCGAGTAGTCGCTCCGTGAGCTTGTTCGGTGTCGTCTCGTGGAGGGTCACCTCGACGCCCGGGTTCTCTGCTTGAAACCGCGCGAGGAAGCCCATAAGGCGTTGCGGCCCGACGGTGCACATGACGCCAAGACTGAGCGGGGCCTTTTCCAGGTTCAGCAGCCGATGCGCCGCTTCCTTCGCCGCCCTCGCCTGCTCCTGGAGGGTCACCAGGTGATCGCGCATGAGCTTGCCGAGGTCGGTGAGGTGTGTGTGCCTGCGCTCGCGCCGGAACAAGGGGCCACCGAGCTCGTGCTCGAGCTGTTGAATGGCACGCGTAAGAGCGGGCTGTGAGACGTTGCACTGCTCTGCGGCCCGGGTGAAGTTCAGGGTTTCGGCCGCTACCAGAAAATAGCGGATTTGATGCATCTCCATGACACCTTGCCTCCCGCATCCCAAGCATAGCGCAGTATGATCGATGACGTAGCGAGACACGGCGAAGCACGGCGATATCTGGTTGCTTGTTTCGGTCCTCCGACTATTTTGTACGCCGCGGACAAGGGCGTCGCTGAAGGTTCCGGGTTCGCATGAGGAGAAGGATTTGATGGTGGATGCTGATGGGCGTCGCTTGGCCGACAAGCTGGGTGACGCCATTGAACATGCAAGGAAATTCGGCAAGCGGGAGCTGGCGGACCGGCTTCAGGAAATCTACGACTCGGTGCAGGAAGACGACAGGCGATATCTGGGTAATCGTCGCACGGACGTTCCCGCCCGCTGAGCGCGATTACGCGGCCGCCGCTGCCGGTCATATCCGAAAGTCGCCGTTCGGATGACGATCCTCGGTGTGGCCCGATGGTGAGAGGTCGACGGCGGTCATGCGCGGTGCGGTGAGATCCGAGTTCATATTCGAGAAGGCGTCGTATCCCTCCGCGCACGCGTCGACGCTTGCCGAGACCGCGAGTGGCCTGGTGGCGGCGTGGTTCGGCGGCACGCGTGAAGGCGCCCGCGACGTGAGCATCTGGGTCTCACGCCGGAACAATGGACGGTGGACGGACGCGGTTGAAGTGGCCCGTGGCGTGACAGACGGGGAGGCGCGCCACCCCTGCTGGAACCCGGTGCTCTTCCGGCCCGTGGACGGTCCCCTGCTCCTGTTCTACAAGGTCGGTCCCACGCCGAGCCGGTGGTGGGGCATGGTGACGACATCGCAGGACGACGGACGGACGTGGTCGCCGCCCCGGCGCTTGCCCGAAGGCATTCTGGGTCCCATCAAGAACAAGCCCATCGAGCCGGCGCCGGGCCTTCTGCTCTGTCCCTCGAGCACCGAGCATGCCCGTTGGCGCGTTCATATGGAACGCTCTCCCGATCTCGGGCGGACCTGGGAGCGAAGCGGACCGTTGAACGACGGAAGAGAATTCGCGGCCATCCAACCTTGTGTCCTCACCCATGAGGGGGAGCGGATGCAGATCCTCTGTCGAACCCGGCAGGGGGTGATCGCGGAGTGCTGGTCCGAGGACGGCGGCCGCGTCTGGGGGCGGATGCGGGCGACCGCGCTGCCGAATCCCGACAGCGGGATCGATGCGGTCACATTGAAGGATGGCCGAGGGCTGCTGGTCTACAACCATGCCACCCGGAGAAGAGCCCCGTTGAACGTGGCGGTGTCGGGCGATGGCCGGGGCTGGCGGGCCGCGGCCGTGCTCGAGGTTGGGGCCGGGGAATACTCCTATCCCGCGGTCATCCAGGGCGCCGACGGCCTGGTCCACATCACCTATACCTGGGATCGCCTGCGGATCAAATACGTTGCCCTGGATCCCCGAGAGCTCGGGTTTTCCGACATCCACGACGGGCTTTGGCCCGAGTAATCAAGGCCCGATGTGCGCAGCGGGAGGGAACAAGGATGAGACGCTCCGAGGTCAACGCTATCATTCGGGACGGCAAGGTGTTCTTCGACAGTCGCGGCTTTCACCTGCCGCCTTTCGCCCTCTGGACGCCCGAGGAGTGGGCGGAGAAGGGCAGGGAGGTGTCCGACATCACCGAGGCCGGACTCGGCTGGGACATCACCGATTTCGGCCGTGGTGAGTTCCGCCGATGCGGCATCCTGCTCTTCACGCTGCGCAATGGCCGCCTCGCCAACCTCAAGGCTGGAAAGGGCAAGGTTTACTGCGAAAAGGTGGCTCTGATGGAGCCGGAGCAGGTGTGCCCGGCGCACCATCACTGGGTCAAGGTGGAGGACATCATCAACCGAGGCGGCGGCAGGCTCGCCGTAGAGCTCCACAACGCGGCTCCCGACGGTGCGTTCGCCGGTACCGAGGTTACCATCAGCGCCGACGGAGTGCGGCGCACTCTACCCGCGGGCGCGGTCGTCGAGCTGGGGCCCGGCGAGAGCATCACGGTCATGCCCGGCTGCTATCATAGGATTTGGGCCGTTGGCGAGCGGGTGATGCTCGGCGAAGTCTCGGTGGTAAACGACGACGTCGGGGACAACCGGTTCCACGAGCCGGTCGGCCGCTTCCCAGACATCGAGGAGGACGAGCCACCGCTTCACCTGCTCATTCAGGACTATGGCCGCTATGCCCGCTCCAGCGGCGCGTAATAATGTTCGAAGGCCCGGAAAAGGGCCCGCAAAAAAAGGCCGCCCGCGGAAGGCGCCAGGCGGCAGTCTTGGATTTGAAGGCCTCGTGTTGCGGGGACACACGTCCTCCCGCAACGCGGCAAGGATAGGTCGTTTCGCGATCGGAGCATTGACCTGTGTCAATGGAACCGACCTCGTGCCGCGAAAAGCCTTGCTAGGTTGGGCGGTGCTCACTTTATGCTGGTTCCCTTGGGTCCGCTGAGATGGACATGGGAGCGGTACGATGGCCGTCGTGTGGGAGAAGGGAAAGTCGGTGGCGATCCTCCACACCAGGATGGGCGGTTTCATCAAGGATCGAATAGAAGCCCGCGGCGTTAGTCTTCAGACGGCCGATGCGGAGGACGCGTACTACCTTCACAACGTGCTCGAGCCGGAGGACGAGGTGGTCCAGCCCGGCGGATCGCTGCCCCGAAGGTACTTCTATATTCGCGAGTACGGCTGCTATCTGCCGCGGGATCCGGAGGTCCTGCGCGGCGTCGCCAGGCTGCTGAGCGAGGAGGCTGTGCGGCTGGAGGAAGGCGGCTGACGGGCAACCGACCGGTGGGGCGCGGGAGAAACGGACTGCCCCTGAAAACACTCAACGTTTGAGGGGGTTGTCCACGGGCGTAAGCGACGTCAGGTAGGAGGCGATGGCGGCTACGTCCTCGTTCGACAGTTTCGACGTGTTCTCCTTCACGACCTCGGACATAAGCGAGCCGACGACGTCGCCCTCGGGCGTTATCCCCGTTTGCAGCATGAACATGATATCCCCCTCGTCCCACTCGGCGAGACCGGTGGCGTGGGGCGTGAGGTTCGGCGTGGTCTCGCCCTCGGGTCCATCCTCGGTGCCGGCCAGGAACTCGGACTCGACCACCGCACCCATGGAGTTTCGTCGCGAGTGGCACTCGCCGCAGTGCGCGAGCGCCCGGACCAGGTATGCGCCGCGGTTCCACTGGGCCGATTGATCGGGTTCGGGCAGGTATGAGCCGGGCTCGAAGTTGAGCCACTTCCATGCGCCCAGGAGAAAGCGCCAGCCAAAAGGAAATTTCACGTCGTGGGGTATGCTGGGGCGATCCACGGGAGGGAGCGAGAAGATATAGGTCCGGAGATCGCGCAGATCGTCGTCGGTCATCCGCGTGTAGGAGGTGTATGGAAAAACCGGGAAGTAATGCCGTCCATCGGGCGATACGCCATG
>JBHICL010000316.1:0-4256 GCA_046759605.1 Alphaproteobacteria bacterium
TCTCGACCCCGGTGCGCAGGTCCTTGACCATCTGGTAGGGGTGCAGCACGTAGGACCGGATCTGGTGCCCCCAGCCGATCTCGGTCTTGGCATCCGCCTTCTCCTGGGCCTCGGCCTCGCGGCGCTGCAGCTCCTGCTCGTAGAGACGCGCCTTCAGCATGGCCATCGCCGTCGCCCGGTTGCGGTGCTGGGAACGGTTGTTCTGACACTGGACCACGATCCCGCTGGGGATGTGGGTGATGCGTACGGCGCTGTCGGTCTTGTTGACGTGCTGGCCCCCGGCGCCCGATGAACGGTAGGTGTCGACGCGCAGATCCTTCTCCTGGACGTCCACCTCGATGGTCTCGTCGACCACGGGATAGACCCAGACACTGGCAAAGCTCGTGTGCCGCCGCGACTGCGAATCGAAAGGCGAGATGCGCACGAGGCGGTGGACCCCCGACTCCGTCTTCATCCAGCCGTAGGCGTTGGGTCCGCTCACGCGCATGGTCGCGGATTTGAGGCCGGCCTCCTCGCCGGGGCTTTCCTCGATCCATTCGAGCTTGTAGTCGTGCTGCTCGGCCCAGCGCATGTACATGCGCGCCAGCATTTCCGCCCAGTCCTGGGACTCCGTGCCGCCGGCGCCGGCGTTGACCTGGATGTAGCAGTCGTTCGCATCCGCCTCGCCCGAAAGCAGGCTCTCCAGCTGCAGCTTTTCCGCGCGGACCTTCAGCGTGGTGAGCGCGGCCTCGGCCTCGCGCACGACCTCCTCGTCGCCCTCGGCCTCGCCGAGCTCGATCAGTTCGAGATTGTCCCGGAGCTCCTGTTCGACGTCGCGGTAGGTGTTGATCGACTTCTCGAGCTGCGTGCGCTCGCGCAGAACTCGTTGCGCCCGCGCGTGATCCTGCCAGAGGTCCGGATCCTCGGCCTGGGCGTTCAGCTCATCGAGCCGCGCAAGCGCCCGCCCCCAGTCAAAGATGCCTCCGTAGAAGGCCCAGCGACTGCTCGATGCTGTCGGTGAGTTGAATGACTTCGGCGCGCATCCGAGCGCTCCTTCGTGTTCAGGGAGGCTGGTTCAACCGCGGCCCCCTGCAATCAGGCGATAGCAGCCCGTTCCGTCAATAGATGCCGCGCGGCGCCGTACCTCCGGCCTGGAGCGGGTCATAGCCGCCATCGATGACGGCGCCCGCCGTGTGCGGCTCGGTCCCCGGCTTGAAGGCCTCGAGGATCACGTTCTTGGAATCGGGGCCGGCCACGAGCCCCGTCTCCGCATCCACACGGACAAGGCGGATGCCGGCGGGTATCCGGAACGGGATGCCCGGCCGCCCATCCAGCGCTCCTTTCATGAACTGCTGGAAGATGGGGGCGGCGACGGTCGAGCCCGTTTCTCCGCGACCTAGCGTCCGGGGTTCGTCGAAGCCCACATAGACGCCCAGCGCGAGATCGGGCGTGAAGCCGATGAACCACGTATCGAAGCTCTCGTCTGTGGTCCCGGTCTTGCCGGCGAGTGGCTTGCCGACGGCGCTGATCCGGCGCCCGGTGCCGCGGTCCACCACGCCCTCGAGCATGGAGACCATCTGGTAGGCGGTTCCCGCGTTCATGATGCGCTCGCGCACGTCGGGTATCCGGGGCGGCCTTCGAGGGGTCCAGGCATCCGAGGCGCACCCGTCGCAGGATCGGGTGTCGTGGCGCAGGATCGTCTTGCCGTTCCGGTCCTGGATCCTGTCGATGAGGGTCGGCTCGATCCGGCGTCCGCCGTTTACGATCATGGCGTAGGCCGTCGTGAGCCGCATCAGCGTTGTCTCGCCCGCCCCGATGGCCATGCTGAGCTGCCGCGGCATGTGCTCGACGACGCCGAGCCTCTCGGCGTATGTGGCGACCGCGTCGATGCCAAGCGTTTGCGCCAGCCGGACCGTCATCAGGTTGCGGGACTTCTCGAGGCCCAGGCGCATCGGGCTGGGGCCGTAGAAGTTGCGGGTGTAGTTCGCCGGCTTCCACTTGCCAAGACCGGGCCCCTGGTCCAGGACGAACGGCGCATCCAGGATCAGAGTGGAAGGGGTGTAACCCGCATCCAGGCCGGCAAGGTAGACGAAGGGCTTGAAGGCCGAGCCGGGCTGGCGCCAAGCCTGCGTCGCGCGGTTGAACTGAGTGAACGCGAAATCGAAACCCCCGCTCATCGCCAGCACGCGCCCGGTGTGCGGGTCGAGTGCAAGGATCGCGCCCTGAACGTCGGGGATCTGGCGCAAGCCATAGGTGCCGGCGGGATAGGGCTTGCCGTCCTTGTCCTTCTCGACCGCTTCGACCAGCACCACGTCGCCGACGGCGAGCACGTCGGTGGTCCTGTGCACCTCCGGGCCCAGAAGCTGGTCTTCCAGCCACGGTCGGGCCCATCTCAGCTCGGCGAGCGGAAGGGTGCCCTCGAGACCCCGGGCGAGCCCGATATGGGCGGCGCCCCTATCCGTGGCCAGCACCACCGCGAGCCGCCAGTTGCCGCGCAGGGGTGGCGCGCTGAAGCTCGCGAGCTTCACGCGCCAGCCGGTCAGATCGTCCAGCCGCCCCAACGGGCCGCGCCATCCGTGTCGTCGGTCGTATGCGACGAGACCGTCCCTCAGAGCCTCGTCGGCGATGTGCTGGAGCCGCGGGTTCAGGGTCGTGCGCACGGAAAGGCCGCCTTCGTAAAGTCCCGTCTGGCCGTAGCGGTCGACGAGCTGGCGCCGCACCTCCTCGGTGAAGAAAGCCGCCTCCACCCGCTCGATGCGTTCCGGCCGAACGACTCTGATCTCGGTGGACGCCGCCCTGCGCTCGGTGGCCGCGTCGATCATGCCCTCGATGCGCATACGGCCGAGCACGTAGTTGCGCCGCGCGCGGGCGGCATCCGGGCGGGTGACGGGGTTGTAGCGGTTCGGCGCCTTGGGCAGGCCCGCCAGGAACGCTGCCTCGGCCACCGTCAGCTCGTTCAGCGACTTGTCGAAGTAATTGATGGCGGCGGCCGCCACCCCATAGGAGCCGAACCCCAGGAAAATCTCGTTGAGGTAGAGTTCCAGGATCCGGTCCTTCGAGTACGCCCTCTCCATGCGCAAGGCGAGGATCGCTTCTCGAATCTTCCGTTCGAGGGAAAGCTCCTTGGAGAGGAGGAAGTTTTGCGCCACCTGCTGGGTTATGGTCGACGCGCCGACGGGGCGCCGGCTGGTGCCGATGTTGCGCAGGTTGGTGATGACCGCGCGCACGATGCCGACGGGGTCGATCCCGGGGTGCGAGTAGAAGCGCTGGTCCTCCGCCGCGACGAAGGCCTCGACCACGTGTTTCGGGATTGCCTCGATCGGCACGAAAACGCGCCTCTCAGTGGCGTATTCCGCAAGAAGCCGCCCGTCCCCCGCGTGCACCCGCGTGGTTACCGGGGGCTCGTAGTCGGCGAGCTGCTGAAAGTCGGGCAGGTCGCGGCCGTACTCCCAGAACACCCACAGCACGGCGGCGAAGCCGAGCAGGAACAGGAGCGCCACGATGCCCGTCAGGAATCCGAGAACCCGGAACAATACACGAATACCTTCGACCCGTTGCCAGCCAACCCAAATGTAGCGCAGTGACGCCCGAGTGCCAGCATGACATTAGACAAATATGGCGTAGATTATCTGTCGATTGTGGCGATTCTATGAATTTCAATAGGTTAAGAGGCTAGACGTTAGGCTCCTCGGCCTGGACGCTAGACTGGATGCGTCATCACTATCCGCAACCGGCTCCGAACCGTTTTGGCCATCCGATCTCATTAGCGGACCTTGGCGCCCCGTTCCTATCTCGCTAATTCGGGCAGTCCCCGACCTCGCCCTCCACCGGTAGGAAGAAGCGCTTGCGCTCGCACGGCGTGAGCTCGCGCGGGACGACAGCGTGCGCGTGGTCGATGAGGTCCTGGGTCGTCTGGAAGACGCTGAATATCCGCGCCGTGCGGTCGGCCGACGCGGTCAGGACACGCGTCCCGTCGGGGTTGAAGGCGGCGCTCCATATCTGACGCTCGTGGCCGGGCAGAAGGGCGATCTCGGTGCCCTTCGTCGCGTCCCACAGGCGCGCCGTGTTGTCCCGCGACGCCGTGACGATCCGGTCGCCGTTCGGGCTGAAAGCGGCGTCAGTTACGAGCTCGTCGTGCCCCCGCAATACGGTAAGCTCGGCGCCATCGGCCGGATCCCACACCCGCGCCGTTCGATCCCTGGAGGCTGTCACGACGCGCCCCCCATCGGGGCTGAAGGCGACCTGCAAGACCGGCGCGCGATGGCCGCGGAGAACGG
>JBHICL010000317.1:0-4245 GCA_046759605.1 Alphaproteobacteria bacterium
CACCGCCCCCGCCGCCACCGGCAGAGCCCACGCTGGACATGTCAATCAGTGCGCCAAGCAGCACTAACAGGGGCAACAGGTTTACGGTGAGTGCAACGGTATCCAATTCCGGCGGGGGAGTGGCCAGTGGCTACTCGGTGAGGCTTGATTGGAGCCCGAGTGGCAGCGCTGACCTGGAGTCGACTCGCACACAGAGCTTGCCCGACCTGGCGGCAGGAGATAGCGCGAATCGCTCCTGGACGATGGAGGCTGATGAGCAAGGCACGCTGAATCTGACGGTGACATTGCGGGATAACCTTAACAATGTGATCCTGACGCGAAATGCGTCGCTCACGATTAATAGGTAGGCGTCGAGGGATCGGCCATTCCTCGGTGGATTAGAGCAGCAAGAAAGCGCTTCTTCATTTTCACGGGAAGCGTGGTGGGTCTTAGCGAACTCGCACGTGGTGAGCTGTAGAGGAGTTTAGTCGTGAAACCGGCAGTGGGACGATTTTCATCCTGGATACTTGCCTCATCTCTGGCTGTCATCTGCTTAGGAGCCACCGAACTCAACCTCGTTGAGATGCAGCCTTCACTCCGACGAGGCACCACCAAGACACGCGAATCGTGGAGATGGGAAAAGCTGCCCCTCGATTTTGTTGAGAACCGCGGGCAGTGGGGGACGCCAGCGAAGTTCGTGGCGCGGAAAGGACCGATAGCCGCGTCTTTCGAGCCCGCCGCCATCAGGCTTCACCTTGGGGAGCATCACCCTGCACCGCTCACCCTGACCTTCGAAGGCGCATCGGAGGACGTGGCGCTGCTGGGCGAAGCCAAGCGCGGCGGCCACTACAACTTTTTCATCGGGAAGGATCCCGCGAGGTGGCGGTCGAAGGTTCCGGCCTACGGCAGCATCCTGTATCGCGGTCTCTATGACGGTGTAGACGTTCGCGTGCGGGAGGAGGCCGGGCGGCTCGAATACGACCTGATGCTTGCTCCGGGGACCGATCTCGAGCAGGTCGTGATCCGCACCGACGGAACCACGGGGCTCGAGGTTGCGAGCGACGGGTCACTGATCCTGAAAACCGCCTCCGGGTCGCTCAGACAAACGCCGCCGAGGACATGGGAGGTATTGCCGACCGGCGAGAAGCGGCCACTGGAGAGCCGTGTCCGGAAAATTGACGCCCAACGCTACGGCTTTGACGTGCCTGGGCGTGACCGGCGGCTGGCTCTCGTCGTGGACCCGGGGATCGAGTGGGCCACGTTCGTGGGCGGAAGCGGTGCCGACACCGTGGGCGGCGTGGCTGTGGCGCCAGACGGAACGGGCGACGTGATCGTGGCGGGCTGGACCAATTCTGGTGACTTCCCGCTGTTCAATGACCCCTCCTTCGGTGGGTTTTTCGGGGAACGGGTCTTCGTCGCACGCTTGAATCCCACAGGGTCGACCCTCCTCTACGCCACGTTCGTGGGCGGCTGGCACTCGCAGATCGTCTACCGGGGCCTCGCCGTCAACACCTTCGGAGATGCGGCCGTGGTTGGTGAGACGACCTCCCCCGACTTCCCTACCACGCCCGCGGCCTTCGACCAAACAGCCGAAGGCCGCGACGCGTTCGCCTTTCTCCTGAACCCGACGGGGGGGCTGGTCTTTTCGACATTCCTGGGAGGCTTCGCTGACGACAAGGCCACCGCTGTGGCGTTCGACCCGGCTGGCGAGATCATCATTGGCGGCTCGACCGCCTCTGCCGACTTCCCCGTCACGCCGGGGGCGTTTGACGAGACATACAACACCCCGAACGATCCTAGCCAAGGCGGCGCGCCCGGAGACATGTTCATCACGCGACTCAGTCCCATAAGCGGATCGCCGACGTACTCCACGTTCCTCGGCGGCCCCTCTATCGACGTCCTTGAGGACTTGGCCGTGGATCCGCAGGGACACGTCAACGTAGTCGGTTGGGTCACAGGGAACTCAGTCCAGACGTTCGTAACGACACCGGGAGCGTTCGACACGACCTGGAACGGTTCCCAGGATGCGGCCTTCGCCCGTTTGAAGTTGGACGGGGCCGGTGCGGCCGATCTCAAATACGCGACGCTGTTGGGGGGCTCCAACCAGGACAATCTCTTCGCGGTGGCTGTGGATCCGATCAACCCCGAGCTCGTGACGCTCGCAGGGAGATCCTGGTCCGATGATTTCCCGACGACCCCTGGTGTCATTAAGCCCACCAACCCGCCCTTCTCGCCACTCTTCGCGACGGAAAGCGGCGTCATCACACGGTTCAGGTTCCCGGCGGCGGGAGGTGGAAGTCACCTCTGGTCCACGTACTTCGGCCTCACCACGTCGCGGGGGGGAGCCTCTGTTTCGGACGTGGTGGTCAACGAGGCCGGCGAGGCCATCGTCGCGGGCCGGACCTCGGACCCCGACTTCCCAACGACACGCGGGGCGCTTGACCGGACAATGGCGGGCATCCACGGGGGCGGGGACGAGTTCCTGGCCCGGATTAGTCCCGACGCCACGCAGATCCTCTACGCCAGCTTTTTCGGCGGGAGCGACGGCGAGCAGGATACGTTCAGGATCTCGCCCCTTCTCGCGCACGCCGGGGGCAATACGGTGATCGTGGCGGGCGTGACGGACTCGACGGACTTCCCCGTCACCACGGCGGCCTTTGACACAACCCACAACAACCCTGACCGGCGCGACATGCCCGACGCTTACGTCGTTCGCGCGACGCTCGAGCCGGACGCGAGCGGCGACCTCACGGTGGACGTCCCGGTCCTGGTCAGCCCCGCCGACGGGGCGGCCTTCTCGGGGAACGGCGGCCTGGCTCGCCTGGAGTGGGCAGCCGTCAGCGATGTATCCGGCATTGAGGCCTACGAGTTTGAGATGAGCAGTCGGTCAGATTTCCATCCGGACTTTATCCAATACCGCGGCTCAGTGCGCGAGACTCATGTTGTGCTCCCGCCTCCGCGGACCGGCGAGACCGGCCTGGCGCTCGTGCCCTGGCACTGGCGCGTACGGGCAGCCGATGCGGCGGGAAACCTCAGCGACTGGTCGCTCGCACGCTCCTTCAGTCTGGGGGTTGCCGGCGCGTCGCCCAGCGTCTTGCTCGTGCAGATCTCCCCGGGGTCCATTGTCGGCGGCCAGTCCGCGACGGGTGTGATCCACCTGAACGAGCCAGCGCCCGCGGGCGGGACGGTGGCAACGCTCTCTGTGGATTACAGCCGCGGCCCGATCATTACGCTGATCCGCGCGACACCGGTACCTGTCAGCGTGCCGCCCACTGTAACGATCCCGGCTGGGGCCATCACAGCTCCCTTCAGCATCGCGTCGTCGGCCGTGCCCGAGACGGTCCCCGTGGACATCCTGGCCACCATTGGGGGCGTCGGCCGCGTCGGGACGATCACGGTGAAGGCGGCGGGGCCAGTCGTGGACTCGGCAGAGATCCGCCCAAGGATGGTCACCGGCGGGACCCCCGCTACCGGCACCGTCATTCTCAAGGAGCCAGCTCCGGCTGGAGGCATGCCGGTCACGCTCCGGAGCAGTCACCCGCTCGCGGCCTCAGTCCCGCCGAGTGTGACGGTGCCCGCGGGCTCCACGACCACGACATTCCCCGTCACAACCGCGTCCGTGGATGTGCCGATCGACCCGATCATTGAGGTCCGGGCAGGGGGTGAAACGTACCTCGCGTACTTCTATGTGCGGCCGGCCTCAAGCTTTGCCCTCTCGGGCCTGACGCTCGATATGGCGAACGCCTCCGGGGGGACCGTCGTCACGGGCACATTAACGTTCACCCAGCCCGTGCCGCCACAGGTCTGGCCGGCCACCGGGAACGCCTTGGTCAACCTCGTAAGCAGCGACCCCGCCGCGGTGCCGCTGGTTTCGCTTGTGACCATTCCGGCGGGAGCCACCAGCGGGACGTTCAGCTTCATGGTGCGGTCAGTGCCGGTGACGACGACGGTGACCATCTCTGCGTCCTTCGACGCCGTGACGGTCAGCGCGCCGCTGACCGTCAACGCCGGTCCTCCTGTGACGCTGTCTTCGGTCACGTTCAACCAAACGACGTTGACCGGCGGGCAGGGCACGATCGGCTTCGCGCGCCTGGCGAGCGCCGCTCCGCCAGGTGGAATCACGGTCGCCCTCGTCAGCAGCGACCCGAGCGTGGTACCCGTGGCCGCCAGCGTCGTCATTTCAGCTGGAACCACCAGCGGCGCATTCCCCGTGAACACAAAGCCGGTCGGTTCGGCTACGTCGGTCACGATCACCGCCACCTACGG
>JBHICL010000318.1:0-4231 GCA_046759605.1 Alphaproteobacteria bacterium
GCCGACGCGGGCGACACGATCACCGCGTCCCCCCAGCCGAGATTGAACAAGAGCGCTCCCTCGGGGCGGCTCAGCGTGATCTGCACCGTCGTGGGATCGAGCGCCTCCACCTCGTCGATGGCGGCGAACAGCTGCTTCTGGGCGTTGGTCGAATCCTCCGCCCGCGCCCGGTCGAAGGAGAAGACCACGTCCGCCGCGTCGAAGTCGGCGCCGTCGTGGAACTTGACACCCGACTTCAGGTTGAAGGTATAGACGAGCCCGTCCTCGGATATGGTCCAGTCGGTTGCCAGTTGGGGCAGGACCGCGCCGTTCTCATCGATCCGGGTCAGTCCTTCGAAGACGTTCGCGTACACCACCTCGTCGATGGCCGCCGCGGCGCCGGCGGTGGGGTCCAGATGCGGTGGCTCCAGCGACATGCCGATCACCAGCCTGTCGTTCTGCGCCGCCGCGGCTGTCGGCAGCAACAAAGCCGTCACCAGTGTGACAAGAAGCTTCCTCATCGTGGCTCTCCTCCCTGGGGTAGAACTGTGTTCCGATTAAACGATAGCGCTCGTGAGAGTTCCAGCAGCCAAAGGTCAGGGCCGCCCCCGCCCGCCCTTGAGATGCGCGCCGTGGATGGCCCTGTAGCCCGGCATGCGACCAAGAGGGTCGGCCGCGTAGACGCCTCGGGCCGTCGCCCGGGCGACGCAATCCGCGCCGACCGCCCCCAGCCGGGCGAGGGCCAGGGCATCCGGCCGCCCCGCGCCGCCTCGGCCGGTGGCCAGACAGAAGATCACGTCGCCGTCGAGGGGCGTATGCGCGGGGCGGAGGGCGCGGGCGATTCCGTCGTGGGCCATGAGCGCCACCCGGCCGGCCTGGGCCTTGTCGAGATGCGCGTTCGTCGCAACGACGCCGATGACCGTGTTGCCGATCCCCCCGTCCTCCTGCGTGTGCGCCGAAAGGTGCAGCTCGGGCTCCAGATCGCTCGGGCCTGTGGGCGCCGGCTGGCCACCGAGCTCGTCGCCCTGCTCGAGCGACCAGGCCCACAGCGTCGGCTGCCCCGGCATCACCGGCGAGCCCACGGCGTTGACCGCGACGATGGCGCCCACCGAGAGCCCCGTCTCGTCCACCGCCGACGCGCTGCCGAGCCCTCCTTTCAGCGGCCCGGCGCGCGCGCCGAGACCCGCGCCCGCGTTGCCCAGCCCGAACGCCTTGTTGGCCGCTGCGCACGCTTTGCGGCCCAGCCCGGCATAGGGATTCGCCTCGCCCCAATCCTTGTCGCCGCCGTTCAGGAGGTCGAACAGGATCGCCGCAGGCACGATCGGCACGATGGCGTCGCCGACCGGATGGCCGCGCCCGCGACCCCTGAGCCAGGCCATGACGCCGGAGGCCGCATCCAGGCCGAAGGCGGAGCCGCCGGAGAGGACCACCGCGTCAACGCGATCGAGGAGAGCCTGGGGGCTCAGAATGTCGCTCTCCCGCGTGCCCGGGGCGCCTCCGCGCACGTCGACCCCGGCCACCGCCGGCTCGTCCGGCAGCACCACCGTTACCCCGGACCGCAGCCGCGGATCGTCGGCATTTCCGACGCGAACGCCCTCCACGTCGGTGATCAGGTTCATCGGACCCGGCCGTATCAAGGTCGGTCCGCTCCTGCTATGGCTCGCCGGCGAGCAGGCGCAGCGTCGCCGCGGCCATGACTTTCGCCGACGCGACCATGTCGTCGATCTCGATATGTTCGTCCGGCTGGTGCGCGAGCTCCAGAAGGCCCGGCCCGTAGGCGACGCAGTCGCGCAGATGGCCCACGCGCACGATGTGCTTCTGGTCGTAAGTCCCCGGAGAGGCGACGTGCCTTGCCGGCTTCCCAAGCGCCCGCTCTATGCCGTCGCTGAGCGCACGGACCACCGGGGCGTCCCTATCCGTCATCGTCGGCGGCACCGACCACAGCTCGCGCAGCTCGTAATCGAAGTCCGGCTGCTCGTGCTTGACCGTTTCCAGGAGCTCGACGACCTCGCGCCGCACTTCCTCTTCCGATTCCTCCATGAGGTAGCGGCGGTCGAGCACCAAGCGGCAGCTATCGGCCACGAGCGCGGTGGGAAAGGTGTCGGTCGCGGAGCGTTCGGCAAGTCCGCCATGCAACGAGTTGAAGTTCAGGGTCGACTGCCGGGCGCCTTCCGGGATCACGGGCATCGCGGTGCGCCGCTGGCCGAGCCGCGGATGGAGATCCGTCTCGACCCGGGACAGGAACGCCGCCATTCCGCGAATCGCCGAGACTCCGAGAAAAGGCATCGAGCCATGGGCGATGCGGCCCTTCACCTCCACCTCCGCCCACCAGACCCCGCGGTGCCCGAGGCAGATGCAGTCCTTGTTGAGCGGCTCCGGAATGATCACGTGGTCCACCCGGGGATGCGAGAAGTAGCCCCGTTCCGCGAGCCAGGCGACGCCCGCGTAGCCGCCGGACTCTTCGTCGACGGTGCCGGATACCTCCATGGCTCCCGCGAACGGCGTACCCTCCTCGAGGATCGCTTCGAGCGCGACGATGCTCGCGGCCAGCCCTCCCTTCATGTCGCAGGCGCCGCGACCGTACAGTCGCCCGCCTCTGACCTCGCCCGCGAAGGGATCCACGGTCCAACCGCTCCCCGGTTCGACGACGTCCATATGGCCGTTGAAGTGCACGCAGCGTCCCGCCCGCTCGCCCTCGAGGCGACCGACCACGTTCGTCCGCGGGTGGGTCTCGGTATCGCCCAGCGCACCCTCGGCGCGCAGGAATTCGACCGCGAAGCCGTGCGTCGCCAGCCGGTTCCCGAGATATTCGGCGCACGCCCGATACGCCGCCCCGGGCGGGTTGACCGTGGGAATGCGCACCAGGTCCCGGGCAAGCTCCACCAAGTCGTCGCGCTTGTCTTCGACGCGCGCGAACAGATGCTCGAGGCGCGCCCGGTCGACGGGGTTCGGCAGGTTTGGCATGGATCGAAGCTAGCCGCCCCCCATCTCGCGGTCAATTCGCCCGCCTCGAGCCGCCCGGTTTCGGCCCGGCGGACGCCAGGGTACACTCTGCCATCATGATGTCCGCCCTGCCCCTCGTGCGCATGAAGGAAGGCCGTGAACGGCGCCTCAAGGCCGGCCACCCCTGGGCCTACGCGAACGAGATCGAGATGGACGCGGACGCGCGGGCCCTGCCGCCGGGAACGCTCACCCGCATCGCCAGGGGCGACGGCACGGCGCTGGGGGTCGGCTTCTTCAATCCCCACCCCCTCATCGCCTTTCGGCTCATCAGCCGCGAGCCGGACAGCGACGTTGGCGCGGCGTTGTTCGCGCGGCGGCTCAGGCGCGCTCTCGACGTGCGCGAACGCCTGTACAGGGTGCCCCATTATCGCCTCATCCACGCCGAGGCCGACGGCTTCCCTGGCCTGGTCGTCGATCGTTTTGGAGACACCGCGGTCCTGCAGATCAACACGGCCGGGATCGAGCTGTTGACGGATGATTTGCTTCAAGCCCTCGACGAGGTCTTGTGTCCGCGGACCGTGGTCCTGCGCAACGACTCGACCGTGCGCCGGCTCGAGGCCCTCGACACCTACGTACGCATCGTCAAGGGAAACGTGAACGGCCTGACCGAGGTGTTGGAGAATGGCTGCGTCTTCTTCGCCGACGTCGTCTCCGGGCAGAAGACCGGCTGGTTCTTCGACCAACGGGACAACCGCGCCTTCATCGCGGCGCTCGCGCGCGGCAAACGCATGGCCGATTTCTACTGCTTCTCCGGCGGCTTCGGCGTGGCCGCGGCCGCGGCCGGAGCGGCGTCGGTCCGGGCTTACGACCGGTCCCAGCCGGCTCTCGACCTGGCCTGTCAGGCGGCCGAGGCCAACAGGGTCGGAGAGCGTTGCCGGTTCGAGCGCGGCAACGCCTTTCACACGATGCACCGGCTCGCCGACGGGGGCGAGGTCTTCGACGCGGTGGTTGTGGATCCACCTGCTTTCGTCAAAACGCGCAAGGACGTTTATTCGGGCATGCGCGGGTACCGCAAGCTCGCCCGCCTTGCGGCGGGGCTGGTCGCGCCTGGGGGCATTCTGCTGGTCGCCTCGTGCTCGCACCACGTGGACCTGGCGAGCTTTTCAGAGCAGGTGCGCCGCGGCCTCGCCGACGCCGGACGCGGCGGCCGGGTGCTGCGTACGGCGGGCGCCGCCCCGGACCACCCGGTGCACCCCTTCCTGCCGGAAAGCGCCTACCTGAAGGCCCAGGTCCTGCAGCTGGACTAGGA
>JBHICL010000319.1:0-4209 GCA_046759605.1 Alphaproteobacteria bacterium
CCGCCGGTGTTTTTGCTGGTTTTCGCCTTCCTTTAGCTCGGCAGTACGGAGCCGGCCGGTTCCTGCACGTCGCCGGTCCGCTCGATCGACCCGTCGGGATGCAACCTCAGGACATCGCCGTTCCTGATCGACTCCAGTCCGTGGACGCCGACGATCATCGGCAGGTTGTATTCGCGGGCGAGGATAGCCGTGTGGCTGAGCCACCCGCCCACCTCGCAAATGAGCCCGGCGGCGCGGGGGAAGTACGGCAACCACTGGGGATGAATCAGGCGGCTGACGACGATCTCGCCTTCCTCGAGGTCGTCCAGGCCGAAGCCCTTTTCGGCGTCCAGCGCCGAAACCACTCTGGCGCGCCCGACCACCGGCCCGGAGCCGGCGACGAGCGTGCCTTTAAGCGCGTCGTCCGAGAACTTGGCGAGCGGTTCTTCCTCGCCCAGCGGCATGGTTTCGAGCAGCGCCAGGCTGAGCTCGGCCGGGATTCCGGCGATCCTCTGGAACAGCTCGGAATCGTCGCGCCGACGATCCGCCAGCGCGGCGGCTTCCTCCGCGAATCCGTGGTCGGCGAGGCGGGAGACTTCGTCGAGCGTAAGATAGAAGATGCGTCCGTCCAGCGACAGGCGGCGGTCGATCGCCACGAGCACGCGGCGCAGCACCGCGAGCTCACGGAGGCAATGGTGCTTGGCGTCCTCTTTGAGCGCCAGGAACCGGCGTGCCCTCGTCACGGCGGTGGCGAGCGACTTGTTCCGCCAGTCCTGCCAAATCTGCATCGTGGCCGAGGCGTAGGAGGGCCTCTCCCCCTGCTCGGCGGGCCAGCTCGTCATCAGATACTCGGCCAGTTTCGGGTCCTCGCGATAGCGGGGACACGCGAGCTCGTAATCGAGCTGTGCCCGGTGGCCGAACACCTCCAGGTAGGATTCGAGCCGCCGCTCGCGTGCAGGCACGCTTTGGAGCGCCGCCAGGGTGCGGCTCGCCACCGTCTCGGGAATGTCGCTCAGGTAGTTCGCCGGGCTGAGTTGGCGGCGTTCGAGCAGCCTTTTGGCTTGGTTCAGGTAGAAGCTCGCGGCGATGTTGACGATTTCCGCCTGGACATAGGTCCTGGCGATGAAGCGGTGCCGCACCGTCTCGAACAGCTCCAGCAATTCCTCGGTCGAGAGACAATCCACGTCGACGGCCTCCAACAGCCGGACCTCTTTCAGGAACTCAGGAAGGAAAGATTCGGTAAAACCCTTCTTGATCGCGTCGGCGGACCGGGTGAGGCGCGATGAGGCCAGGAGCCCGACCGGGCGCGCGCGCCGGCGTTTCTCGAGCATGTTGACATAGAGCCCGCCGAAGGCGCTGACGAGGTAGGGGGGGGCATCCTCCTCCACGGCATAGTTACAGCCGAGGGCGCGGCAGGCGAGGTCGACGCTGCCACCGGGTCGCCAGAGCGATTCGAGCAGGGACAGCGTAACCGGCGTCGGGCGCGGTACGAGCTCTGAAAGCTCGTCTTGCGCCAACGCCACATCATCCGGCGCGGCGGACCCGATAAGGCTCAGCAGACGGGACCTCTCGGCCTCGATCCGTTCGCCATTGGCCGCCTGCTCGGTGGACGCGGAAGGTTTGATGATGTCGCGGCTCTGGAGAATGTGGAAGCGCCCGCCGCGATACGCCCATTCGATGTCCTGGGGCATGCCGAAAAGTTTCTCGGAGCGCCGGCCCAAGTCGAGAAGCGGCTTCAGGTCGATCGGGGGCGCCTTCTCGCCGATCGGGCGCCCGGTGTGCCGCCCGTAACGGTAGGTGACCGGCGTCACGGCGCCGGCGACCAGCTTGTCGCCGGAGCCGGTCACCATCTCGACGAGAGCGAGGCCGCCCGCGGAAGGGTGCTGGGTGAAAAGCACGCCGCTGTATTCCGCATCGACCATCTCCTGCACGATCACGCCACCGGATTCCGGGCCGCCGGCGTAAGCCGCCGCGTGGGATGAGTCGAAGGAGGCCTCGACCTTGCGAACCGCGTCCTCCAGATCCCGGCGCTCGACGTTGAGGATGGTCTCGAACACGCCGGCGAAGCTGCGCTCGTGACCGTCCTCGCTCTCACCCGAGCTGCGCACGGCGGCGCGGGTCATGCCGAGTCGCCGCCAAAGCTTGTCGATCGCGGCTTGCTGGTTCTGCGACAAGACCGATTGGTCTTTATCCAACATCAAGCCTCCTTCCTGGTCAGGACGAGTCCCTCGGGCACCGGAAAGCCCGCTTCGATCAGCCGTCCGAGGCGCGCCGCCTTGTTGCCCGTTCCCTCGACGTGATGGGCGTCGGTAAGGGGAACCACCCCGAGCGCCTGGCTCGGCACGCGCCGCCGGGTCTTTTTGCGGGACGGGTGTAGCAGGATGGACGTGACGAGACGTTGCTGGGCCAAAACCAGGAGGGCGGCGAACACCGCGTAGAGGTTTGCCGCCGCGCTTAAGCCCAGCATCGCCGCGCCAAGAAGCGGAAAGCCGAGGACCCAGACCCACAAACGTCCCTTTCGGCTCATCGTTACCGCCAGCTGGATATAGAGGCAGATCAGCGCCGAGAAGGCGAACGGCAGCACGAGGAACGGATCGGGCGCCGAGATGTCCGCCATCCACAAGAAGCGCTCCGGCGTCACTCCGGCCGCAAGCTCGATGGCCGTGATCGAGATGACGAACACCGGCAGGAACGCCAGGGCGAGCAGGTTGCGCACCGGCGTGATTCCGTGCTTGCGATGAAGCGCGTTGATGGCGCGCAACAGTCTCTTGGGATCGTCCTTCAGCCTGGCTTTCAGGGCTGAAATCTCCTCTGCCAGCGCCCGGGTCGCGATCTGGTCCCGCTCTGCCTTTACCGTGAAGGGCAGGATGAGCATCCGCGCGGCCAGCGCCAGAACGAAAAGTCCGACGATGATGGTGCCGAGTTGCTTGACGGACCAATAGAGAGCCCGGCTCAGGCTGACGATGGCCCTGTCCCACAGGGACTGCTCCGCCAGGGCGCGCCACTTCGCCACGTGGGGCAGCCTTTGGGCGAGCGGTTTCATTTCGAAATAATCATAGGGATGCGTGAAACGGCCGCGGAAGTCGAAACCCGCCTTATAAAGCTCGTATCCGAGGATTCTGCCGAAGAAGCAGCCGCGACGATCGTAGCACGGTATGATGATCGGGCGTTTCGGGAGCGCCTGTATCATGGCGTGCAGTTCCGGCGTCGGCGTTTTTCGGATCGGAATGTTGATGGCTTCCGGAAGATGCCGATCCTCGTATTCCAGCCTGTAGCGGATGTCCACGAAGATCGCGTTTTCCTTTTCGATGAGCCGTTTCACCTCGGCCAGATCGAGCAGCTTTTTATCGCCGGGATAACGCGTGATCGCGCGGAGCGTTTCGGGCGTGCGGGCGGCCAAGCCCTCGATCGGCCGGCCCTCGACGTACCATTTCTGGAAGCCGCCGACCATGAACTTGCTCCGCAGGCCCCGCGCCACGAGGTCCTCGGTGGTTTCATGGCTGCGGTTTCCGTTGTGGCAGAACACGATGATCAGCTTGTTTCCGGGATCGAGCTTCTTGCTTTTGACCGCGGCCCAGAAGTCGGGAAAGCGGATCGTGTTGAAGCCCTCGATCCGGCCCATCTCGGTTTCGACGTTTTCCCGGATGTCCAGGAAAAAAACATCCGAGGCCCCGCCGTTTTTCCGCGCTTCCAGAAGGGCGGCCACCTCGTCGGTGGGGATGCCGAGGGGATGTTCCGTCTGCTGCTTGTACGTCAGCTCCCTCATGGACGGGTCGACGACCCGCTTTCCCCGCTCCTTCGCGGGCCGGGTGAGCGTCGCCCGCAGGTGGGCGTTCCGCTCGTCGATCCTGTCGAACCACTGGTAGACGTTGAGGGCGCCGGAGCCGAGAAGCAGGACGACCGCCGCGAGGAACGCCCAGCGGAACAGGGGCGTCATGGAGGAGCGGCCCTGAAGCCCCGCCGCCGTCAACCGTGACCCGGCAAAGGCGGTGCCGCCAATCACGACGGAAAGCAGGGCCAGGAGCTGGGACAGGCTGGAAACCGACCCGACGATGAGGTCCGGCGCCGGAATCGCCAACGCCGGGTGTGTGAGTGCGGTCGTGAGAAAAAGAAGAGTAGCGAGTAAAAGGCCCACCTGCATCATCGGCAACTGCCCTATTGTCGCGTCAAAGCTACCCTCCCGGTCTACATGTGTGTGTGGATGTGTGTGGTGGTGACTCCCCGATCGTG
>JBHICL010000320.1:0-4199 GCA_046759605.1 Alphaproteobacteria bacterium
CTGGCCGCCAGCGTCTTGATGGGTCCCGCCGAGATCGCGTTCACGCGGATGTTCCGTCCGCCGAGATCGCTGGCCAGATAGCGCACGCTGGCCTCGAGCGCCGCCTTCGCCACGCCCATGACGTTGTAGTGCGGCATGACCCGCTCCGCGCCATAGTAGGTGAGGGTGAGCAAGCTGCCGCCGTTGGGCATGATGCCCGCGGCGCGCCGACAGACGTCGGTGAAGGAGTAGCAGGAAATATCCATCGTGCGCAGGAAGTTGTCCCGCGACGTGGCGAGATATTGCCCTTTCAGCTCCTCACGGTCGGAGTAGGCGATGGCGTGCACCAGAAAATCCAGCGCGCCCCACCGGTCCGCCAAGGCCCTGAACAGGTTGTCCATGCTGGATCCGTCGGTGACGTCGGAGGGCAGCACAAAATCGCTGCCAACCTGTTCCGCGAGCGGAATGACCCGCTTCGCCAGTGCTTCGCCCTGATAGGTGAAGGCGAGCTCGGCCCCGTGGGCGGCCAACGTTCTGGCGATCCCCCAGGCGATCGAGCGCTCGTTCGCGACGCCCATGACCAGCCCAACCTTACCGGCCATCAACTGCTGGCCATCGCTCATAAGGACCTCAGTGACGAGTGCTTCCGCGTGACGGGCGCAGATCCTACACGAAAGGCGGAGGGCGGCAAAGCCGGGGGTGTCGTGGACAAGGCTTGCGGGAATGCACATGTGCTATAAGGATCGCCGACGAGCAAAAGGGGATTGTGCACGTGTGGCGGCGTCTCTTGGATCTTGAGCGGCTGCCCGAGACGGCGCGCAACGCGCTCGGGTTTCTCGTCTATGCGCTGGCCCGTTTTCGCGGCGACCGGTGTCTCAGGATCGCCGCCTCGCTGAGCTACACCTCACTCCTGGCGATGGTGCCGCTGGTCGCGATCGGCGTGGCGATCATGTCCGCCTTTCCCGTCTTCGACTCGGTGCGCGAGCGCTTCGGCTCCCTGCTGCTGACCTACGTGGCGCCCCACGCCGGCGAGCAGGTGCAAAGCTACTTCGACACCTTCGTTTCCAACACCGGAAGACTCACGGCCGTCGGCGTCATCGGCCTCGCGGTGACCGCGGTATTGCTGCTGTCCACGATCGAGGGGGCCTTCAACGTCATCTGGCGCGTCGACAGACCGCGGCCCTTTGTGATGCGCCTCATCGCCTACTGGACCGTGCTCACGTTGGGTCCGCTCCTGGTGGGAGCTGGTCTTTCGCTCAGCACCTACTTCTTCGCCATTGGCAATTGGGTGGGAATCACCGAGGAGATCGGGTTTCTCAGCGTTCGGGTGTTGCCGTTGCTCCTCGCCGCCGCCGGCTTCACGGTCCTCTACATCGGACTCCCGCACCGACGCGTCGACTGGCGTAGCGCCATCGCGGGCGGCCTTCTGGCGGCGCTCCTGTTCGAGCTTCTGAAGAGGGTATTTGGGCTGTACGTGGCTCGGTTCGCCGGCTTCCAGGCCGTCTACGGCGCGCTCGCCGCGCTACCGGCGTTCCTGATCTGGATGTATCTGACCTGGTCGGTCGTACTGCTCGGCGCCGTGGTCGCGGCCGCATGGCCCGAATGGCGCGCCTCGCAACGGAGCAAGGCGCTCAGGGAGGTCACGCCGGGTCGCTGCTTCGTCCGGGCGATCCAGGTCATGGCCGCGTTGTTGTCGGCGGGCCGTGAAAGCCGCGAAACGCGGGAGTACGAGCTTCTGGAGGTCGTCAATGGCGACAGCGACGGACTGGTCGCCGCCATCGGCGCCCTCAGGGATGCGGGCTATGTAGCCTGGACCGACCGCGACACGCTGGTGCTCGCGCGCGACCTCGATGGGGTCAGCCTCTACCAGGTCTACAGGGCGCTCGGCCTGGGCGCGGCCGAGCTCGATCTGGAAGAGCTCTCGCACGTTTCCTGGGGCGAGAAGCTGTCGCGCCTCGTCAACGACGCGGACCTCAGGGACCGCGATGCCCTGGGTATCCCGATAAAGGCGCTTTTCTCGGAGGAAAAGACGGCCGTGCTCGGATCCGGCCGCCACTCCGCCGCCGAGTAAACAGTCAGAGCGCCGTGTTCCTCCCGCCCGGAAACTCGGGCGGCGCGCGCGCCTAGCTGACGATTTCCCAGGTGCCGTCCGGCCGCTGGCAAGCGGTCCCGTAGGCCTCCTGCAACTCACCGCCGACCGTGACCGTGGTCTGGTACTCGCGGCAGAAGCGCCCGGTCTGAGTGTCCGTGCCGTTACGCACCGGGGTGACCGTGCCAGAGTTGCCGGAGTCGGGGTTCTCCCAGCGGATCGTCTGACCGACGGGCGCCGCATGGGCCTGCTGCTCGGCCTGCTGGGCATAGAGCTGGTCGGCCCTGTCCAGCGATTTGCCGACCTGGTTGCCGATGAAGGCGCCGAGAAGCGTACCCGCCGCGGTCGCCGCGAGCTGGCCCTTGCCGCTGCCGAACTGAGCGCCGACCACCGCGCCGCCCGCCCCACCAAGGAGCGTCCCGACGGTTTCCTTCTGGCCCGCGTTCGTCTGGCAGCCGACCAACGCAAACGTGGTTAGTCCGATGACTAACACCCCTTTTACACGCATGTTACCGTCCTTGTTCTCATGCTGTGCGATTTTACCGTCCCAACACGGCTTGCAGCCGGCACAACTAAGGACTAATCGCTAAGAAATCGCTTACCCAAGTGTAATAATAGGGGCACTAAGTCAGCCCGGGTGGCCGCCTGCGATGCCCGGTACACGCTTCTCAAAATCGTCTCCAGCACCTAAGTTCATGACCATGAGCAAACGGCGGCGCACCGTGATCCTGACTGGAGCCAGCCGGGGCATCGGCCATGCCACGGTCAAGCGCTTCTCCGACGAGGGCTGGCGCATCGTCACGTGCAGTCGCGAGGACGTGCCGGAGCACTGCAAGCGGGACCCCAACTGGACATTGCACATCCCGACGGACCTGGGCGATGAGGCGAGCGTCGATCGCTTCATCGAATTGGCGCGCGAGGCCATTGGCGACGAACCCCTGCATGGGCTGGTCAACAACGCCGCGGTTTCCCCGAAGACGGAGTTCAAGGAACGGCTCGGCTGCCTCAACGGCACCGTCGGGCGCTGGCGCGAGGTGTTCGAGCTCAACTTCTTCACGCCGCTCACCCTCGCGCGGGGTTTTGCCGGCGCGCTCGCCCGTGGGGCCAAGGACCGAGACGAACGGCTCCGGGGCGCGGCCATCGTCAACATCACCTCGATCGCGGGGCACGCAATCCACCCCTTCGCCGGCTCCGCCTATTCCACCTCGAAGGCCGCGCTGTCGGCCCTCACGCGCGAGCTCGCGGTGGAGTTCGCCGAGCTGGGGGTCCGGGTCAATGCGGTCGCCCCGGGAGAAATCGAGACCGAGATGGTGAGCGAGGACTACGAGCCGCTCATCAACCGCATACCATTGCACCGCATGGGCGCGCCCGAAGAGGTGGCGGCGACCGTCTATCAGCTATGCAACGCGGATTTCGGCTACGTCACTGGAACCGAGGTCTTCGTCACCGGCGGCCAGCACCTTTATTGATTTCGGCGACAAGCTAGACGCGCTCGTAGAGCTCGCGCAGCCAGGCGATACGCGCCTCGGTCTGGCCGATGTCATGAACCAGCCAATCGACCAGGTGCCCGGGCTCCCGGGCATAACGCCCGCGAAGGTCGTTGAGACGGGCGAGCTCGGTCTCGCACGTCTCGAGAATGCGATCGACCTGCTCCCTTCGCTCGGACGGCTCGAGGAGGTGCAGGAATCGAAGCTTAAGAGTGAGGACGAGCTTGGAGACCCCGTCCATGGGGCTGCGCACGTTCGCATACATGAGCTCCTTCAGCTCCAGGCGTCCGGCTTCGGTGATCTCCAGCACGGCGTCGTCGTCGCTCTCGCTCGCCGGCGCGACCAGACCTTCGGTGCGCAGCAGCTCGATGCTCGAGCCAAGGATGTCCAGCGACGGTCCGGTTATCCGGCTTGCGAAGGCCCGCACCTCGCGTGCCAGCTCCGCGTACCGCAAGGGCGCGCAGGCCAGGGTTCCAAGCGCTGCCAGACGTATGGCCTCGGCCGGAATGAGGGTGTTGTCGCGGTACATCTCGTTGGGGCTCGCTTGCCTCACGCTGAATGTCGCACAGGCCGCCGCGGCCAACAAGACTGGCCGACGTGCCCCTACCAGCCGGTTAACCCGCAAAGATCAGGGACGACGAGGG
>JBHICL010000321.1:0-4199 GCA_046759605.1 Alphaproteobacteria bacterium
CTGTCCAGGCAGGCATCGTTGGAAAGCTCTTTGATACCCGTGAAGAATCCCCTTTGATGGGAGCATGAGCCATGAGCGAGACCCCGCACTCCGAACCCGGCCTCTTCTTCCCGTTCATGGCCGGCTTCTATGACAGGGCGTCCGGCTTCGCCCATCCGCTGATCCGTTTTTTCACGGGGTTGATCCTGATGCCCCACGGGGCGCGGAAGCTGTTCGGCTGGTTCGGGGTGCGCGGCTTGGCGGCGACCGGGGGAAGGCTTCGCCGAGAGGCTCGGGCTCGAGCCCGGCCTGTTTTTTGCTCTCCGGGGCGGCGGGACGGAGTTCTTCGGCGGTTTCTGCCTCGCCATCGGCCTGTTCACCCGCATCGCCGCCGCCCGCACCGTCATCATCATGGCGGTGGCCATTTTCGCGGTCCACCTCGTCAACGGCTTCTTCTGGTTCAAGGGCGGCTACGAGTATCCCTTGCTGTGGGGAATCGTGGCGCTGGCCATCTTCTTTCGCGGCGGCGGTGAGCTGTCGGTCGACCGCAGGATCGGCAGGGAGTTCTGAGGTAACGACCGGTCTCGAACAGCGCCCTGTCGCGATCTTCGCCGCCGGCCTGATCGCCTGGTCGCCCGACCAACCGCATACCGCCGGGAGCGCCGGGGTCCCCGCGCTGGGGCGAAAATTTTTCCCGCCGCGCCGACGGATTCGGCGCCTGATGTTCGTGTAACTCACATGCTGCGTCGTCATTGACGCATGCGGAGACACGAAATCCTGGAGGGTTGAACCATGGGTACGTTGAGAGCATTCGCCTTCGGGCTGATGGCGGCGTCCGCCGTCGGGCTCGCCGCCGTTGCGGCGCCGGCAGCCGCCCACGGCCGGGGCGGACACGGCTATGGTGGTTTCATGAGGCTTCTGGACACCGACGGGGATGGCAAGGTCAGCCTTGCCGAGATCGCGGCCGAGCAGAAGAGACTCTTCGGGGCGGCGGACGTCGACGGTGACGGCAAGCTGTCCGTCGCCGAGTTCCGCCGGCGCGGGCACCTGTTTCAAAGACTGCGGGCGACCACCCTGTTCGATCTGGTGGATGCGAACGGCGACCGCGAGCTCACCGTCGAGGAAGTTTCACAACCGTCCGAAAGGTGGTTTCGGCGCTATGACGCCAATGGCGACGGGATGCTTGAAAAACAGGAACTGCCCGGCAAATGACGGAAGCGTTCTTGACCCCGAGCCTCGACCCTACGCGGCGCTTAGGCGATACTTGGCGGACATGCATAGCCGCGCATGGGTTTGATGGACGTCCGAACTCCCACCTCTTCGAGCCAAGCCGACGACGATCTTCTGGTGCAAGGGGCGGCGAGGGCGGACCAATCGGCGTGGACGGTCCTCGTCGAGCGGCACCTTTCCGCGATCGTGGGTTACGCCTGGCACGTGTTGGGCGATCGTGCGGAGGCGGAGGATGTGGCCCAGGAAACGTTTCTGCGACTTCTGGGAAAAATCGAGGGCTGGCGTCCGGGCGGCCCGGGACTAAGGACCTGGTTGTACCGGGTCGCCATCAACCTCTGCATTGATCGGCGGCGGTTGCGCCGGGAGATGCCATTGCAAGAGATGCTGGACCTGCCCGAGGGTGCCGACCGGCAACCAGCCCTTGACGACCGCCTGGATCAGCGAGTCGCGGTGCGAAAGGCGCTCGATGCTCTCCCCGAGAGCCAGAGAACGGCGATCACGCTGGTCTATTATCAGGGCATGACCAATCGCGAGGCGGCGGAGCTTCTGGAGGTGAGCGTCGAGGCGGTCGAATCGCTTCTGGCCCGCGCCCGCCGGGCGCTCAGGCGACAACTCGATCCGGTGATCACGGATCTAATGGGAGTATCTTGATGGAAGAGAAAGCGTACTCGGCAAGCGCTCACGGCTTGGTCTCCTTGGACCGATTCCGGGCCATCCTGGAGTCCTACGGCGCCTCGCCGGACCGTTGGCCCGAAGCCGAACGCGACGGAGCCTTGGCATTGATTGCCGAATCGGAGGAGGCGCGGAAGCTCCGCGATGCCGCCCGGCGCCTGGATGGTGTTTTGCGGCATCTGACGCCGCCGGCTCCTTCAGAGGCGCTCCTCGACTCGCTTCGGCGACAGCCACTCCCGGGCGCGGCGCGCAGGGAAGCCGAGGCTTCGGGCTGGAAGCACCATGGTTGGCGCTTGCCACTCGTCTGGCCGATCGGCCGGCTGGTGGCGTTCGCCACGGTTGCCCTTGTCGCCTTCGCCATTGGTCTCTCCGTCCCCTCGCCGTTGCGTCCCGGCGACGGGACGCGGACGAGCGTTCGGCCAATCGAGGCGGTCGCCGCGATGGATGAAGCGGACGGCGTCGAGGTTGAGGCCTTGCCGATCGTCGACGCATGGTCCGACGACGAACCCGGGACCTCGACGGTACCCGTGGGGATCACGGTCGCCGAGACCACGGTCTCCGACCCGAGCCCGGCCCTGGACGTGGCGGACCCGGCGGTGGAAATCCCGCTCTACTAGGCTGAATCGACATTCAGGTTGACGATAAGGTGCGCGAGCTTCGGGCGTCTGGATAATCGCGGCGCCTTCGGGTCCTTCAACTTCCTGGTTCCAAGCGATAGATCTTGTCATCGCCCGGCCCGGGACTCCCTCGCCCGTCGCGGTTGCTGGTGAGAATGTACAGGCGATCGTCTGGACCGACGACGACATCGCGGATGCGCCCGAGCTGCCCGGTATGAGGCCCCGAGGCGAACCACCGCTCGATCCGCTCGACGCGGTATCCCGGCCGCGCTTGGGCAAGACCAATTCTGAGTAGCGCCCCGCTTCCCAGGACCGCAATGAACAGGTCGCCGTGGTAAAACGTCATTCCTGCCGGCGGCACGGCCGTATCCCTCCAGACCACGATCGGATCGATGTAGGGCTCGCGGCCGGGCGCCCCGACCACGTTCGGCCAACCGTAATCGCCGCCGGCTTTGACGACGTTGATCTCGTCATGCGCCCCTAGGCCGAACTCACCGGAGGGGCCGTGCTCGGAGCTGAACAGATCCCCGGTCTCCGGGTGCCAGGCTATGCCTTGCGGATTGCGATGCCCGAAGGAGTACACCGGCGAACCGGGAAAGGGATTGTCCCTGGGAACCTTGCCCTCGGGTGTCAGCCTCAGGATCTTGCCGCCTAGCGCGTCAAGATCGGCCGCCAGTTCGGCGTCGAAGGTCTCCCCCGTGGTCACGTAGAGCATCCCGTCCGGCCCGAAGGCGATGCGCCCACCGTTGTGGTTCAGTCCACCCGGTATGCCGTCGATGATGACCCGGTCGAACCGGGCGCGATTGCCTCGGTCTTCCAAACGGATGACGCGGTTCGCCACGCCATCCGGCCCGCGGTAGGTGTGCATCGCGTAAATGTAGGGCTCTTCCGGAAAGCGCGGATGCACGGCCAGCCCCATGAGGCCTCCCTCGCCGCCGACCGCCAGATTCAGGACGAAGCCGATAAGCCCTTCACCGCCCTCGACCGTGTCGAGGACCGCGTAAGGGTCTTCCTGAAGAGCCCCGTCACGAATCAAACGGATGCGCCCGGGCCGTTCGCTCACAAGCGCGCGCCCGTCAGGGAGAAAGACGAGCGACCAGGGAACTTCCAGACCCTGGACCCAAGGGACCACGCGATAGCCGGGCGGGCGGGGCAGATAGACGTCCTCCACATTCTGAGGTGCCGGTCCGACGACCGGTTCCGCCGACGCCGAGGTTGTGTACGTCCCGAGAAACAGCACTAACGCGAGGGCGGTGATCATCGATCGCTCGGTCACTGCCTCCTCCCAAAATGGCTCGGCCGGTGCGACGCCACATGACGCCATATTAGGTGGATACAAGGGGCCCGCCAAGGCTGAGGCCATGTACGTCCGTGACAGCCTTAACTCCAGCCCTCGTCACCCGCTATCAGCCATCCATTATCGTGATCCGAGGTACCCCAGCCGAGCGAGCAGGGGCGGCTCGGCGTGCTTCGCGGCTCCAAGCGGCGTTACGCACTCTGCCGGTATCAGCATTTTCCACGTCGGCGCCTGCGGTCATCGCTCGCGCACCAGGCGGATGGGCCTCAGCCCGAGGACGACGCCGGAAAGCCGGTCATCGCCCTCATCAACAACAGGAGCGACATGAATCCCCGCCACGCCCATCTCCGCCGGCGCGATCGGCGCGCGCGACTGGGACGAGACGAGGACGGGATCGCGCGGTC
>JBHICL010000322.1:0-4185 GCA_046759605.1 Alphaproteobacteria bacterium
GCCCGCGCCCTCAATCGTCGTAGCTGTGGCCGGCCTTGAGGCCCTCGCGGACCCGTTGGGCGATGGCCAGGAACTCCGGGCTCTCGCGGATCTCGAGCCGGCGCTCGGCCGGCAGGTCGCTCGCGATCACGTCGAGGATCCGCCCGGGGCGGCGGCTCATCACCACGATCCGGGTGGAGAGGAATACCGCCTCCGGGATCGAATGCGTGACGAAGACCACCGTCTTGCCGGTCCGCGCCCACAGCTCGATGAGCTGCTCGTTCAGATGGTCCCGGGTGATCTCGTCCAGCGCGCCGAACGGCTCGTCCATGAGCAGGAGCTCCGGCTCGAAGCTGAGCGCCCGGGCGATGGAGACGCGCTGCTGCATGCCGCCCGACAGCTGCCACGGGAACTTCCGCTCGAAGCCGCCCAGGTTGACCATCTCCAGGTACCGCGCCGCACGCGCCCGCCGCTCCCGGCGCGGCACGTTCATGATCTCGAGGGGCAACGTGACGTTGCGCTCCACCGTGCGCCAGGGATAGAGCGCCGGCGCCTGGAAGACGTAGCCGTAGGTGCGGTCGCGGCGCGCCTCGGCCGGCGTGCCGCCGAAGACCGTCACATCGCCGCCGGTGGGCGTCTCCAGGTCGGCGATGACGCGCAGCAGCGTCGTCTTGCCACAGCCCGAGGGGCCGATCAGCGACACGAAGTCGCCACGGCCGATGGCGAGATCGATGTCGGAGAGCGCGAGCACGGGCGCGTCCGCCGTCTCGAAGGTGAGGGACAGCGATTCGATGGAGATGACCCGGGGCCCGGACGTCGCGGCCTCGCTCCCCATCTTCGCTTCCCGGCTCTTGTCGGCAGCCTCGTTCATGGGCGGGCGCCTGTGTTACGGGCCCGGGCGGGCCGGGTCAACGGTCTCGACGACGCCGTCGGCGCCACCGCGGCCGGTTCGGCGCGCGCCTGCTACTCCGCCGCCTCGATGTTCTCGGGATTGCGCGGGTCCTCCTGCCACGTCGTGTAGGGCTTGCCGTTGTCCACCGGGACCATGGTGATGCAGCCCTCGACCGGGCAGACGTGCATGCACAGATTGCAGCCCACGCACTCCTCCTCGATGATCTCGTAGCGGCGCTCGCCGTTCACCCGTTGGGCCGCGATCGACTGGTGCGAGGTGTCCTCGCAGGCGATGTAGCAGAGACCGCAGCGGATGCAGGCGTCCTGGTCGATACGGGCGATGAGCTCGTAGTTCATGTCGAGCTCGCCCCAGTCGAGGTAGTTCTTGACCGCCGCGCCGCGGAACGCGTCGAGGGTGCGATGGCCGGCGCTGTCCATCCAGTTGCCGAGTCCGTCGATCATGTCGTCGACGATCTTGAAGCCATAGTGCATGACAGCGGTGCACACCTGCACCGATCCCGCCCCCAGCGACATGAACTCGGCGCCGTCGCGCCAGTCGGCGATGCCGCCGATGCCGGAGATCGGCAGGCCCGCGCACTCCGGGTCCCGGGCGATCTCGGCGACCATGTGCAGCGCCACGGGCTTGACCGCGGGGCCGCAGTAGCCGCCATGGGCGCCCTTGCCGTTCACCGTCGGCGTGGGCGCCATGGTGTCGAGGTCCACCGACATGATGGAGTTGATGGTGTTGATGAGCGAGACCGCGTCGGCGCCGCCTTTCTTGGCGGCCCGCGCCGGCCCCAGAATGTTGGTGACGTTGGGCGTGAGCTTCACGAAGACCGGCATCCGCGTGTGCTTCTTGCACCACCGGGTCACCAGCTCGATGTATTCCGGCACCTGGCCCACGGCGGAGCCCATGCCGCGCTCGGACATGCCGTGGGGACAGCCGAAGTTGAGCTCGACCCCGTCCGCCCCGGTCTCCTCGACCCGGGCGAGGATGTTCTTCCAGCTCTCCTCCTCGCAGGGGACCATGAGCGAGACCACGATGGCGCGGTCGGGCCAGTCGCGCTTCATCTCTTTGACCTCGCGCAGGTTCACGTCCAGCGGCCGGTCGGAGATGAGCTCGATATTGTTGAAGCCGGCCATGCGGTAGTTGTTGATGCTGATGGCGCCGTAGCGCGAGGTGGTGTTGACGATGGGCGGGTCCTCGCCCAGCGTCTTCCATACGGCGCCGCCCCAGCCCGCCTTGAACGCGCGGGTCACGTTGTACTCCTTGTCCGTGGCTGGCGCGGAGGCGAGCCAGAACGGGTTCGGCGATTTCACGCCGGCTATCTCACACCGCAGGTCAGCCATATCGTCCTCCCATCAGGGGTGGAGCATGCGGTCGATGGCATGCGCCGCGACCTTGCCGTCCTCGACGGCCTCGACGGTCAGATCCACCCCCGGTATGCAGTCGCCCCCGGCGAACACGTCGGGCAGCGACGTCTGGCGGTCCTCGTTCACGACGATCCGCCCGCCTGAAACATTAAGTGGTTCCCGGGCCCCGGCCAAGGCGGGATCGGGCACGAAGACCTGTCCGATCGCCTTGAAGACCACGTCCACGAGCATCGTGAAGGTGTCCCCCGTTCCCATGAGACGGCCTTCGCCGTCGAGCTGGGTGTACTCGAACTCGATCTCCTTCACGTGGCCGTTGTGGCCGTGAAGGCGCACCGGCTGGGCCCAATGCCTGATACGCACGCCGCTCGTCTGCGCGAATTCCTGCTCGACCCACGTGGCGCTCATGTGCTCGGGTCCGCGCCGGTAGACGATGGTCACGTCCTCCGCCCCGAGACGCTTCGATTGGCTGGCGACGTCGATGGCCGTGTTGCCGCCGCCGATGACCACCACGTTCCGCCCCACGGGAAGCGTGCCCAGCTCCGTCGTCTGCCTCAGCTCGGCGATGTAGTCGACGGCGGCGATGACGCCTGCGAGGTCCTCGCCCTCGAGCCCGAGCGCCCGCACCCCGGCCTGGCCCACGCCCAGGAAGACCGCGTCGTAGTCGCGCCGCAGCTCGGCGAGCGTCACGTCCTGACCGAGCGCCTGGCCGTAACGCACGTCGATGCCGCCCAGGGCCAGAACGAAACCGAGCTCGCGCTGGGCGAAGTCCTCGAGCACCTTGTAGGCGGCGATGCCGTACTCGTTGAGGCCGCCCCCCTTGGGCCTCGCTTCGTAGACGACGACGTCGTGGCCGAGCGTCGACAGCCGGTGGGCGCAGGCGAGGCCGGCGGGACCGGCGCCCACCACGGCGACCTTGCGGCCCGTCCCAGGCTCCCTCTCGAACGGCTGGATGCCCTCCTCCATGAGCCAGTCGGTCGCGTAGCGCTGCAACCGGCCGATCTTGACCGGCTTGTTTTCCTGCGCGTTGCGCACGCAGGCGTCCTCGCACAGCTCCTCGGTCGGGCACACGCGCGCGCACATGCCGCCGAAGATGTTGGGCTCGAGGATGTCGAGAGCGGCGCCGCGCACGTTGTCGGTGGAGATCTTGCGGATGAAGTTGGGAATGTCGATGCCGGTGGGGCACGCCTCGATGCAAGGCGCATCGTGGCAGAAATAGCAGCGGCTCGCCTCCACGAGCGCCCGCTTGCGGTCCAGCGGGGGCTTCGCGTCGTCGAAGTTTCGCTCGTACTCCGGCGTCGAAAGTCGCCCGGCGCGGATGTCTGGATGATCGCCCATGAATCTCCCCAGGGGTGCCGCGAATAAAACCGGATCGAGTCTAGATTTGGCTGACCAATCGGTCAAGTTTCGCCCTGGCGCCGCTTTGCCGGCCGAAGGAAGCGTGCTAGGTTGCCTCGGCTGGCCGAACGGCCGGCGGAAGCGGTTTCTGAGCGGGAGGATGAGAGCGATGTCGACGGTAGACGCCGTGAGCGCGGCCGCCGTTTCCCAAGGCGTGCCGAACGACCTCGAGGCGTATTGGATGCCGTTCACGGCAAACCGGCAATTCAAGAAGCACCCGAGACTGCTGGTCGCCGCCGAGGGCATGCACTACCGCAGCCACGACGGCCGGCGCGTGCTCGACGGGACGGCGGGGCTGTGGTGCGTGAACGCGGGCCATGCGCGGCCGAAGATCGTCGAGGCGGTGCAGCGCCAGGTGGCGGAGCTGGACTACGCGCCGGCGTTTCAGATGGCCCACCCCAAGTCCTTCGTCCTGGCGACGAAGGTGGCGGCGCTATTGCCCGACGGCCTCGACCACGTGTTCTTCACCAACTCCGGCTCCGAGGCGGTGGATACGGCGCTCAAGATCGCCATCGCCTATCACCGCGTCCGCGGCGAGGGCACGCG
>JBHICL010000323.1:0-4176 GCA_046759605.1 Alphaproteobacteria bacterium
CTCGTCACCGGACCGCTTGTGGAGCTTCCAAGAACAAGCCGTTTTGTGACGGCACGCACTGGAAGATCAGGTTTACGGATGACCGGAATTGAGCCCTGTCGGGGGGAGAACCTGGCACGGCGCAGGAGCCCCTTGACTTGCAACACCCCCACCAGTATGTATAAGGGCGAAGCGCCCACCGGACGCTCCTGGGTCCGGCACCGCAGAGCGCCTCTGGCGGCGAGGACGACTGCGAGTTATCCCTAACCCAAGCGTGACAAATCGGGAGGTGGCCCATGGACACGAGCGAGACATCCCTTCAGCAGACAACGAGCCGGCGGAAATTCTTGAAGGCCTCGGCGGGGGCGGCCGCCCTGGGAGTGATCGGCGCCCGCGCCCCGGCCGTCCTGGGCCGCGCCAAGGAATTCAAGGGTGTCACCCTGAATGGGTCGTGCTTTCAACACGCGTACACGAACGTGCTCCGCGAGTTCCTCCCCGAGTTCGAGGCGAAGTCCGGGATGAAGGTGAACTTCGAGACGCCGGCGTTCCCCATCTACAACCAGCGCGCCGACCTCGACCTGTCCACCCGGGGCAGTGGCTGGGACTTTCTCAACATCACCTTCATCTACTCGGGGCGCTGGGTCGGGTCGGGCTGGATGTCGAGCCTGGAGGAGTTCCTCGGCGACAGGAACGCCACCCCGCCCGACTGGGAGCCCGGCGACTTCGTTTCCGGTGCCCAGGCGTCGCTCACCGACGCCAAGGGCACGCGCTACGGCTTCGCCTGGGAGGCGGGAGCGATGATCATGGCCGCCAGCCGCGTCGACCTCATCGAGAAGGCCGGGATGAAGCTGCCGGAGACCTTCGAGGAGCTGGGCCGCGTCTGCGAAGCCGTCGACGGCAAGGACGGGGTCAAGGCGTTCGTGAACGATTCGCTCCACCACTGGCACTGGCCCCCCTACCTCATGGGCTGGGGTGGCAAGGTCTTCGCCGACCCGCCCGAGGACCTCACGCCCACGCTGGACACCCGCGAGGCCGCCGAGTCGGCTGGGTTCTACGGGAAGCTCCTGCGCGAGTACTCGCCGAGCGGGACGCTCTCCTACACGTTCGACCAGGCGGCCAAGGCCCACCGGATCGGCCGGGCCAACCTCCGCACCCAGGCCATCGCCTGGCTGGTGCCGCTCGCCCACGCCAAGGACAGCACCGTGCGTGACACCGTGCAGTTCGGGTATATGCCGCGGGGCCCCGCCGGCGCGTTCCCCGGCTCCGTGTCCCACGGGTTCGGGATCCCGCTCGGCGCCAAGAACAAGCGGGCCGCGTGGGAGTTCATCAAGTGGGCGCTGAGCAAGGAAATGGTGCGGCGCGCGGCGCTCGAGAAGGGCTATATCGCCGTCTGCCGCAAGTCCGTCATCAACGACCCGCAGTACCGGAAGAACATGACGTTCAGCGGACAGGACGTGGCCGCCCTCTACCTCCGAGTGCTGGAGGACTCCGGACGTCTGGGCTACATGCGCTATCGCATGGTCTCCCCGTACCCGCAGGTCGGGGACAAGATGAACAAGGCCATCGAGCGCATCGCGACACGTCAGCAGTCGGCGAAGGACGCCATGGCGCAGGCGCAGCGAGAATCCATTCTGGATCTCAAAAAGGCGGGAATCAAGATCCGGGGCTAGCCTGGGCGCGGAATGGATGGCCCCGTGCGCGGACCCAAGCCCGCTGGGGCCGTGGAGCGGCAGGCGGTTCCTGCGGAACGCGCGACCGAGCGCCGCGCTCGGGCCGACGCGCGGGTTTCGACCCCCGCTGCCGTCGGCCGGGATCGGACGTACGCGCTCTGCCTGGTGCCCGCGCTCATCGTCCTCGCGGTGGTCACCGTGGCGCCGATGGTGTACCTCGCCGCCACCAGCCTGACCCCGCTAGACCTCACGCGCCCGGAGACCGTGCTGGACTTCAGCGAGCCGGTGGGCAACTACGCCCTCCTGCTGCGGGACGCCCGATTCTGGAACTCCGTGTGGGTGCAGGTGAAGCTGTCGGCCGCCACCGTGGGGCTCCAGCTCGCTGGTGGTCTCGCCTTCGGCCTCCTCCTCAACTTGAGGTCCCGTCTGATCGAGGCCTGCCGCACGCTGTTCCTGATCCCGATGGTGCTGCCACCGATCGTCGTCGCCATCATGTGGAAGGTCCTCTACACCCCCGACATCAGCCCGTTCCACCGCGTCCTGGAGGCGGTCGGCGCTCCCGTCCCGGCGCTGATCACCCACCCCGACCTCGCCCTGCCCGCCATTGTCATCGCGGACGTCTGGGAGTGGTTCCCCTTCACAATGCTGATGGTGCTGGCAGGGCTCCAGATGATGCCCGAGGAGCCGTTGGAGGCCGCGCGGATCGACGGCGCCGCGGCCTGGCAGGTGACCCGCTACATTGTCCTGCCCTATCTCCGCCCTGCCCTCCTCGTGGCCGGCCTCTTCCGGCTGATCGACAGCATCAAGGCCTTCCCGCTGATCTACATCCTCACGGACGGCGGGCCGGGCACAGTCACCGAGGTGACGAACTACTACGCCTTCAGGCAGGCCTTCAACTTCTCCTACCTGGGGTTCTCGAGCGCCATCACGGTCGTGATGGTCGCGTCCGTCTTCCTGCTCAGCTGGTGGCTCATCCGGCTCATCGGCACGAGGGCAGAGGTTGAGTAGCCCGTCGCAGTCCCGCCGCCGGCGGAGCCGGCGCCGCGCCGCCCACCTGCTGGTGCTGGCGCTGGTCGCCATCATCATGTTCCCGTTCCTCTGGCTCCTCCAGATGTCCGTCCGGCTCGACGAGGATATCTTCGCCTTCCCACCGAGGCTGCTCTCCACGCCGACCGCGGCGCACTACGTGGCGCTCTGGGACTCTGCCTTCCCGCGCTCCTTCTGGAACAGCGGGGTGACGAGCCTCGGCTCCACGCTGCTCGCCATGGTCATCGGGGTGCCCGCCGCGTTCGCGCTCTCCCGCGCGCGGTTCCGGTCCGAGAGGTCGATCAGCTTGTGGATCCTCGCCACCCGCATGGCGCCGCCGATCGCCTTCACTCTCCCTTACTTCCTTGCCTATCGTAACCTGGAGCTTCTCGACACCCGACTCGGCCTCGTGATCATCTACCTCACGTTCAACCTCTCGCTCGTGATCTGGATGATGCGGACCTTTTTCGACGCGACGCCGCGCTCCCTTGACGAGGCCGCCTCGATCGACGGCGCTAGCATCTGGCAAGGGTTTGTCAAGATCATCCTGCCCCTAGCCGCGCCGGGGCTCGCCGCGACGGCGATCCTCTGCTTCCTCTTCTCCTGGAATGACTTCTTCTTCGCGTTGATCCTCACGCGCACCCAGGCCATCACGGCGCCGGTGGCGGTGGTGAACTTCCTGAACTACGAGGGCTGGGAGTGGGGGAAGATCGCCGCCGGGGGCACGATGGTGATGCTCCCGGTGCTGGTCTTCTCCTTGCTGGTGCGGAAGTACCTCGTGCCCGGACTGACGGCCGGCGCTATCAGGGGCTAACTCGTGGGACGATGCCACGAGGCTCAGAGCGACTGGACTTCTCTGCGCCCTCGGCCTGCCACCTAGTCATGGCGGTCTTGACCCTTCGAGCGCCTTCAGTGTGGCTGCCGCTCGGTCGCGCGGAGCCAGCGGCTGGCAAGAATCATGGCCCCGAATCCACCAACGAGCCCGCCGATGATGAGTCCTGTCCCAATCCCTGACCGGTCCTCCTCAAACGTGCGTCCCGCAGCAGCGATCTCGGCGTAGGAGCTGGCTTTTGCCAGCCTCGCCGCGTGCCGCTCGAAGTTCCGCTGGTTGAGGCTTTGGACGATGGGAATGGTCCACAAAATAATCGTGATGCCTGCGATAAGACAGCAGATCCCGACGGCACGCCTGGCATCGACCTTCCCACGCGGGCATTCTCAGCGATGACCCGGGAGCGCGCGGAGGGTTTCATCTTAGTTCTTAGCGGCCCGATGTTCGGAGGCCCCTATCAGCTCGTGATCGCGGACCTCGCCCTGAAGCACGGGCTGCCGATGATCTCTAACTCGCTTTTTCTTACGGAGGCGGGGGGCCTCATGTCCTATTTACCGAGCGAAACCGCCCTGTTCAGGCGGGCGGCCGCGTATGTTGACAAGATCCTCAAAGGCGCCAAGCCCGCTGACCTCCCGGTGGAGCGGCCCACGCAGTTCGAGCTGGTGATCAACC
>JBHICL010000324.1:0-4169 GCA_046759605.1 Alphaproteobacteria bacterium
GGGCGCTAGCGGTCGAGCTGGGCCTGAATGTCCTGGGCCCGCACCCAGCCGGGAGAGCCGGCCGGGAGCTCACTCTCCGCGCGCTCGGCCATTATCCTGGCCACATCGTCGTCGCCCTGGATCAAGGCGAACTCGGCTTGCGCGAGGGACATCTCCGCCTTCTCGCCGAGCCTGCCATGGGCGACCACGAGATACCGCCAGGCGGATCCGAGCTGGGGTTCCTCGAGCAAGGCGGACTCGAGGTGCCCCTTCGCCTCCGGCAACAAGGCCGGATCGTTCAGCTCGATCAGGACCTGCGCCAGCGACATGCGTAACAGCGGCTCGTCGGGTGCAAGGCGAACGGCTTCCTCGTAAGGCGCGGCCGCGGCGGCCACACGACCGTTCTCGAACAGCATCTGCCCCTTGAGCTCGTGAAAGAAAGGATCCTCGGGGGCTTCCGCGATCAGGCTGTCGATCAGCGCCAGGGCCGGCTCGAGTCGGGCTTGTCGGAACAGCGCGATCGATTGCGCGTAGCGCGCCGGCACGCTCGTATCGGTCTCGGGGTAGATGCGCAGCACGTCGGAAAGTGGACGCAGGAACCCCAGGAGCTTTGCTCGCATGCGGTCGTGCCGCTCGACCAAATCCGCCGGCGGGGGCACGTCAGCGTAACGCGAGAGCGTCAGGTGGTTGGCGACTGTCACCATCCGGCTTCGCGAAAGCGGGTGCGACCGGACATAGGGTGACTGCCTGCCCACGCGGAGAGTTTCCTCCTGCGCCAGGATCTCGAAGAACTCGAGCAGCCCCCGGGACGACATGCCAATGCCGTCGAGGAAACTCATCGCCGCCGCGTCGGCGGACGCCTCCTGCGTTCGCGAGTACTGGAGGAGCTCCCGGGTGGCAATCTGACTGCCTCCGCTCGTGATGGCTCCCATGGCCCCCGCCTCTCCTGTGACGACGGCCGCGGCGGCGCCGAGGATGAACGCGGCAATGGACTTGGCCCTTGCCTGCGCGAGCGCGTCCTGGAGCCGCACCAGGTGACCACCCGATATGTGCCCGGTTTCGTGGGCGATCACCCCCATAACCTGGCCGGGGTGTTGCGCCCGCATGAGCAGTCCCGTGTTGAGAAAGATCCGCTGCCCTCCGGCGACGAACGCGTTCAGACCCGGATCGTTGATGATATGGATGCGGACGGCCTCGGCACCGAGACCGGCGACCGAGAAAATTGGGGTTGCGTAATCTCTAATCGTCCCTTCAATTTCGGCGTCGCGTATGAACGAGATGCTCCGACCTTGGGCCAGCGCCACACCCGGCGCCAACGCGGCCAACAAGGCGAAACCAACGAAGAGACGTATGTGCGGCAGCGATCTTCTCATTTCGTAATATCCGGCCAGGCCGACTGTACAACGACCGGCACGGCCGAATGAAGTGGACAAGACACTGGGCGGCCGTACTTGCCGTCGGCCTGGCGACGACGCTTGCGGGCTGCGGCAAGGTCCGCATCGGCGCGGTGGAGTACGTCGAGGGTTTCTTCGGGGGTGTCATGGCCGACGAGCCACGTGCCGTGCTGGTTGGCCGCGATGTGCTGCTGGCGGGCGGCACGGCCGCCGATGCAGCCGTCGCGTCCTATTTCACCATGGCCGTGACGTTGCCGAACGCCGCCAGCCTCGGGGGCGGTGGCGTGTGCCTTGTGAGCGATCCCGAGACGGAACGAACCGAAGCGCTGATATTTCTCCCCACCGGTGGAGGGGCCGGGCCGGCCAATGGCCTCTCCGTCGCGGTACCCGGGAATGTCCGCGGCATGTTTGCGCTGCATGCGCGCTACGGTCTGCTCAACTGGGCGAACCTGCTCCAGCCGGCCGAGGCCCGTGCCCGCGACGGCAACGCGATCTCCCGCGCGTTCGCTCGCGAGCTGAGCAGGGCGCCGCCATCCTTTGCCGGCGATCCCGAGGCCCTGCGGGTCTTCAACGGGGGTCGGCTCGAGGAAGGGCAGATCGTGCAGCAGGTGGAGCTCGCGGCCGTCCTGTCCCGCCTGCGTTCGCGACCGGGCGACTTCTACGGGGGCCTCACGGCGCGGCAGTTCGTCGAAAGTGTGGGCTCGATCGGAGGCCGGTTGACCATCGATGATCTCAGAAACTACCGCCCCTCTCTGGCCGAGCCCCTTCAGGTGGAGGTCGGCATCAACATCCTGAGCTTTTCGCCGCCGCCGGTGTGGGGTGGCGTGGCGGCGGCCCAGATGTGGCTGATGCTGTCGGATGACGACCGCTTCGAGGATGCCTCTCGCGAGCAGCGTTCGCACTTGCTTGCCGAGGCCGGCCTCCGCGTCCAGGCGGATCGTGCGCGGCGGCACGGCCAGGGAGCAGCCGAGGGCGCCGATCCGTTGGCGGAGGCTCACATCGAGGCACTGCTGCGTGGCCTCGACCCCGATCGCCACGTAGCGATTCAGGTGCCATCGGCGACACCGGCGCCGCGTGTCACGGACGTCGTCCAGGGCGCCGGCCTCGTGGTTGTCGACCGAACGGGGCAGGCCGTAAGCTGCGCCTACACCATGGGAAGACCTTTTGGCGTAGGCAAGCTTGCCCCGGGGATGGGCATACTGCTGGCCGCGACCCCCCCGGTTCCGGGGACGGAGGGAACGCCCGTCGCGGTAGCGCTTCTGAGCAACCCGAATACGCAAAGGGTCTTCTTTGGCGCCGCGGCGGCGGGGGATGCGTCCGCTGCGTCCGCCTTGGCGACGGTCGTCCTGGAGACCCTTCGAGGCGATAGCGAGCTCGAAGAGGCGTTGGCGCGGCCGCGAGTATATCATCCCGCCAGCCCCGACATCGTCTACGTCGAATCCGGACTCGACGCCAACTCTCGGGATGCGTTGCAGAAACGGGGTCACGAGCTCGCCACCGTCAAGGCGCTGTCGCGGGTATCCGCGTTTCGCTGTCGCGACGGACTGCCGCCGGGGGTCGAATGCCGTTTCGGCGCCGACCCGCGCGGGTTCGGCCTTTCGGCGAGCGCCGACGAATGACTTGGTCATGGAGGGTGTAGGCACATGGCGCTGAAGATCGCGAAGCGCGGACGGGTGGACCCTTTCATCGTCATGGACGTCATGCGGGAGGCAAACGAACGTGCCGCGGCCGGCAAAGAGGTCCTGCATATGGAGGTGGGCCAGCCGGGAACGCCCGCGCCGCGCGGCGTCATCGAGGCGGCTCACGGCGCGCTCGACAGCGACCGGCTCGGCTATGCCGATGCCCTGGGTTTGCCGGCGCTGCGCCAGCGCATCGCGGCGCATTACCGCGAATTCTACGGTGTGGAGCTGCCGGTCGATCGGGTGGTCGTGACGACCGGTTCGTCCGGAGGATTTCTCGCGACCTTCCTTTCGGTTTTCGAGAGCGGCGACCGGGTGGCCCTGGCGTCGCCGAGCTATCCCGCCTACCGCAACATGCTGACCGCGTTGGGTGTGGAGACGATCCTGTTGCCGGCCACGGCGCGGGAGCGGTTCCAGCCTACGGTCGAGCTCCTCGAGGACGTGGAAGGGTCGCTCGACGGGCTGATCGTGACGAGCCCCAGCAACCCGTCGGGGACGATGGTAACGGCGGAGGAGCTGAGGACTCTTGCCGAGTACTGCGCGGCCAAGGGCATCAGGCTGATCTCCGACGAGATCTACCACGGCATCACCTACGGCCGCGAGGCGGCGACCGCGGTCGAATTCCCGGGCGTCGTCGCGATCAACAGCTTCTCCAAGTATTTCTCGATGACCGGGTGGCGGGTCGGCTGGATGGTCGTTCCGGAAGACTTGCTGCGTACCGTGGAATGCCTGAACCAGAACCTCTATATCTCGGTGCCGACCCTGTCGCAGCTGGCCGCCCGCGCCGCCTTCGACTGTCATGACGAGCTCAGGGAGAACGTGCGCGTCTATGCGGCGAACCGCGAGTGTCTGCTGGACCGTTTGCCGCGTGCCGGCTTCGACGATCTGGCCCCCGCAGATGGCGCCTTCTACATCTATGCGAACGTGAGCAAGCTGACGAACGATAGTCCGGCCTTTTGCCGGCGCATGCTCACGGAGACAGGCGTGGCCACGACCCCGGGGATCGACTTCGATCCCGAGCGTGGCCACGCGTTCATCCGCTTCTCGTTCGCGGGACCGGAAGAGGAGATCGCCCTCGCGGCCCAGCGCCTGATCGACTGGCGTCGATAAGCCGGCC
>JBHICL010000325.1:0-4159 GCA_046759605.1 Alphaproteobacteria bacterium
CCGGCCTCGGCATGCGCGCGAACGAGGAGAACTCGTCGATCATCTGGCCGATATCGCCGACCTGGCGAACGATCGTATCCGTGCACTGCCGGAAGGTCTGCGGATCCGAGCGGATCTCCGGGAGATACTTTCGTTGCAACCGCTCCGCCGATAGCTGGATCGGCGTCAGCGGATTCTTGATCTCGTGGGCGATCCGGCGCGCCACGTCCGCCCAGGCGGCCTTGCGCTGCGCCGACAACAGCTCGGTGATGTCGTCGAACGTCACCACGGAGCGCGTCGCCGACGCGCCGGCGCCGCGTTCCGGTGCGATGCGGACGAGAAGCGTGCGCACGCGCCCATCGCGGGTGACGTTGACCTGGTCCTCGACCAGGCGCTCGGGACTGGCTTTGGCGCGATCCAGCAGTTCCGCCATCCCCGGCACCAGCTCGCCCAGCCTGGCGCCGGACAGGCGTTCCTCATCGATGCCGAGCAGCGCCACGGCGGAACGGTTCGGCAAATTGACGCGGCCATCGGCATCGAGGCCGATGACCCCGGCCGACACGCCCGCCAGCACCGTCTCGATGAAAAGCCGCCGGTCGTCGAGCTGGCGGTTCACATCCATGAGTTTGCCACGCTGCTCTTCGAGCTGGCGCGTCATTCGGTTGAACGCGCGGGTCAGCACACCGAACTCGTCGCGGCTGCTTTGCTCCTCGACGCGGACGCTCAGGTCGCCGTCGCGCACCCGCTCGGCCGCGTGGACGAGGTTTCCCATGGGACGCGCCAGCCGGTTGGCGAAACCGAGCCCGGCGGCAACGGCAACCAGGAGCAGAAACAGGGCGACCAGGACAAAGATCGCGGCGAGCTGGACCTGCAGACGAGCGCGATAATCCTGCAGCCCTTGATACTCGCTGGCCGCCTCCTGCGTCCTTTCCATGAACCCCACGACCGTCGGATCGACGAAGCGCCCCACGTACAGGAACGCGCGCGGCACGGTTTGCAGACCGACGAGGGCCCGGACACGGTCGTCGCCGCTCGTCAGGATGACCACCTCGCCGTCGGACGCCGCCTCCAGCGCCCAGAACTCGGGCCGCGACAGCTCGAGTGAGAAGCTCATGCCGGTGCGCGCGATGAGCCGGCCCGACGCGTCGAAGACGATCGCCTCCTGCAGCGCGCGCAGGGCCGCCTGCGTTTCAATGATCTGCCCGGCCACCCTCGGGTTCGATATGAACGACGCCCACTCCCGGTTGAGGTCGTTGGCCATCGCCAAAGCATCCGCCGCGATGACCCGCTTGTGCTCGCCGAGATAGGCCTCCGCCACCGTGACCGAGTTGTTCACCGCTTCGCGCACGCGGTCGCTGAACCAGCTACGCACCTCGAAATTGAAGAACATGGCGGCGAGGGCGGCGACGGTGATCGCCGGCATGATGGCGAGCACGGCGAAAACCGCGATCAGGCGCCCGTGCAGGCGGGCGCCTGCGACGCCGGCTCGGCGCAGGGCCCATAGCCGGATCAGCCACCACGTCACGAGCCCGATCAGGCTGAGCAGCAACGCCAGGTCGACGAACAGCAGCGCCCACAGGAAATCCGGCGCTATGGTCGGACCGCTCCCCAGCAGGAGATAGACCGTGAGAACGCCCGCCACGACCGCGGCGAGCGTCACGCCCAACATCAGCTTGCGCACCAGGCCAACCCGAATGGCCCAGCGCCGCCACCTGGTCAACCGCGTCAGGAGTCCGAATCCATCAGCCAGTGGCCCGCGCCCGGTTGTCTCTTGCGTCACCGCTCACGCCATTCAAACGTGACTAGCTCAGCACCTTCGGCCGGCGAACCCGCGGTAAGTGAAACCGCAGTAATCGCCCCCCGACGCCGGCTTGGGCATTAATTCCAATCATTTTAGTCCTCGCACGACCTCTATGTCTAATTCACGGATTTTCTTGCGAAGAGTGTTCCGATTGAGTCCGAGCAACGCGGCCGCCTTGAGCTGGTTTCCTCTCGTCGCGGTCAGGCTCAGGGTGATCAGCGGTCGTTCCACCTCCCGCAGGATGCGCCCGTAAAGCCCGGTCGCCGGCAGGCTGTCGCTATGGGCGGCGAAGTAGTCCCGCAGGTGCCGTTCCACCGCCTCCGCGAGCGACCCCGAAGCGGCCTGGTCCTCCGACTGCGCGGGCTCGGTTTCCACCAGCTGCGCCTCGATCGCCTCGAGAGGCAGTACCTCGGCGCTGTGTAGCGCCGCCAGCCGACGCATCATGTTCCCGAGCTCGCGCACGTTGCCCGGCCAACGGTACTCCTTGAGACGGTCCATCCCCCTTGGGTCGATCGTCTTCTGTGAGAGCCCTTCATCGGCGGCCGACGCCAGAAAATGCCGAACGAGCGCGGGAACGTCTTCCCGCCGCTCCCTGAGCGGCGGAATCCGCATCGGAACCACGTTGAGACGGTAGTAGAGGTCCTCGCGGAACAAGCCCTGGTGCACGGCATGGCGCAGATCGCGGTGGGTGGCCGCGATGATCCGCACGTCGACTTTGATGGGCGTTCGTCCCCCGACGGTCGTGAATTCCCCTTCCTGGAGCACACGCAGGAGGCGCGTCTGCGCCTCGAGCGGCATGTCGCCGATCTCATCGAGGAACAGGGTGCCGCCGTCGGCCTGCTCGAAACGCCCGGACGAGCGCTGCGTCGCGCCCGTAAACGCGCCCTTCTCGTGGCCGAACAGCTCGCTTTCAACGAGCTCGCGGGGCACCGCCGCCATGTTGATGGCCACGAAGGGACCGTGCTGGCGCTTGCCATAGTCGTGGAGCGCCGTGGCCACGAGCTCCTTGCCGGTGCCGGACTCGCCGTTGATCATCACCGTGAGATCGGTGCGCATGAGACGCGCCATGACACGATAGACATCCTGCATGGCCGGCGAACGGCCGATGAGCGGCGGCGTCTCCTCCGGCAGCGCCAGCTCCTCGTTCGCGCCCCCCTCCACGCTCAACGGCACGGTCAAGGCGCGTTCCACGATGCCGATCAGCTCCTTGAGGTCGAACGGCTTCGGCAGATACTCGAACGCTCCGCGTTCCGTCGCCTTCACGGCCGTCAGCAAGGTGTTCTGAGCGCTCATCGCGATCACCCGCATATCCGGCCGGAGCTTGCGAATGCGCGGGATCAGGTCGAGACCGTTTTCGTCCGGCATGAGCACGTCGGTGATGACGAGGTCGCCCTCCCCGTCGTCGATCCAGCGCCATAATGTGGACGCGTTCCCCGTCGTCCTCACCACATGGCCCAGGCGCCCGAGCGCCTGGCTCAGCACCGTGCGTATCGCCCTGTCGTCGTCGGCGATCAGTATGGTCGCGCCGCTCATGCTTTGTCCGCGTCCTCGGTTGGGTGAATCGGCAACATAACGCGAAATTCGGTCCGCCGCGGCTTGCTCTCGACATCGAGGGCGCCGCCGTGCTCGCCGACGATCTTCGCCACGAGGGCCAGGCCGAGGCCAGAGCCATTTGGCTTGGTGGTCACGAACGGCTCGAACAGGTGAGGCAACAGGTCCTCGGAGATGCCGGGCCCGTTGTCGATCACGGCGACGAGAAGCGGCAGGTCGGCCCGGCTGTCGCCGCCGGGCAGGGCCAGGTGGACACCGTGACGATAGCTCGTCATCAGCGTGATCTCACCGCGGCTGTCCGGAAGCGCCTCCGCGGCATTCTTGACCAGGTTCAGCATCACCTGGATCAACTGGTCCCGGCTGCCGTAGACGGGGGGCAGCGAGGGATCGTAGCGCTCGGCGAACGTGGCATGTGGAGCGAAACCGGACTGGGCCAGCCGGCGCACATGCTCGAGGACGCGGTGAATGTTGACCGGGCCGCGCTCGGGCGGCCGGTCGTGCGAGAACGCATCCATGCGATCGACGAGAGCGACGATCCTGTCCGCCTCGTCGCAGATCAGCCGCGTGAGCTGGCGGTCCGGGTCGCTGGCGTTCTGCTCCAGAAGCTGGGCGGCGCCGCGAATGCCCGACAAAGGGTTCTTGACCTCGTGCGCCAGCATGGCCGCCATGGCCGAGACCGAGCGCGCCGCGTGCCTGTGGGTGAGTTGGCGATCCATCTGTTGCGCCAGCGTATGCTCGCGCAACGAAACGACGACGGCGCCCGGCTCTTCCGGCAACGGCGTGGCGCGGACGGTCACCGTGCGCGAGCCCACGCGCGGGCCTTCGATC
>JBHICL010000326.1:0-4135 GCA_046759605.1 Alphaproteobacteria bacterium
GTCTATCTCGAGGTGAAGTCCTCGCCGCCCAAGCACCTGTCCGTTGGAGAGGTGACCGCCTTCTTCGACCGGGTGCGAGCCCTGCGACCGGACGTGGCGCTGTTCGTGATGGACACGGCGCTCCGTCTCTCTGACAAGGTGCCGCCCATGCTTGTCACCGAACTCGCGCGACGCCAGGGCGGGTCGGCGGATGCGCCGAGGCGGGTGGCGCGCGAACTATGGGCGCTGACTCCTTATATCTACGCCGTGAACGCCAAGCCCGATCTCGTGGCGGACATTGGTCGCGCCATCGCCGAGGGGCTCCTCGCGCTCTCGCCCGCGCCGCCCTGAGCGAGAGCGCCGCCTCGGGGGGGATACCAGACCCGCCGGTTGCCTGCCATCTCCAGCTGGAGTATGGGGGCCGGCAGGAAATCCTTCTGCTCAGGCTCCGACCTTCACTACTACGTCGAGACGGTGGCACGTCGGTCTCCGGAGTAGAACCGGCGGCGGGCGCTCGAGGGGCCCAACCTCGGCGGGATCACCAAGGGCATCAATGTCTGGAAGCCCATCATCGCCGCGATCAATGGGTACTGCCTGGCGGCCGGAATGGAGCTCGCGATGGCCTGCGACATCCGGATCGCCGCCGACCATTTGATGTTCGGGGTCGCGAACCGGCGCTGGAATGTCGGCGCCGAGTCAGGCCTGACGCAGCGCTTACCCCACATCGTAGGACTCGGCGTGGCGCTGGACCTCCTGATCACGGGACGCTGGTTTGACGCGAAGGAGGCCCACCGCATCCACTTCGTGAGCCGCGTGGTCAATCGGACCAAGCTCATGGAGGAGTGCACCGAGCTGGCGGAGAAGATATGCGAGTACCCGCAGTCCTCGCTCCGGACGGACAAAGAGGCGTGCATTCGGGGATTGGGGATGACGTTGGAGGAGGGGCTTCGTCTCGAGAACACGCTCTGGAACACCAACCTCTCCCTGCCTGACACCCTGGAGGGGCCGCGGGCGTTCGTCGAAAAGCGGAAGTTCGTGCCGACACAAGAAACCTAAGTGCCAGTCAAGGGCAGGGATTGTTGACTTCATTCGGAAATGACTGCCTCTGGAGACTTTCAGGAGCAGGTGAAAAGGTTGTTAAAGTAGTCGGGGCTGCCTAGAACTTACTGATCTCGGGACTTAGGGATCGCTTAGTGGTCGTAGCTGTTCCGCGGAACTTCGCGCCAGTACAGAACTTTTCGGATTTCGGCAAGAATGGCATCCATAGGCTGGGCCCCTCGCGCTTCAACGAGGCCTATCTAGGGCGCACTCAAATGGTGCAGTGTGCTGTACAATGGTGTAAAATGGCGCACATGGCTGACACAGAGAGATCTGTCCGTCAGAGCGTGTCCATTCCGACCGGTATCGCCAGGCGTGTGCGCGCGTTGGCCAAGACGAGGAAGACGAGCGCCAATCGTGTGCTCGTAGATTTGATCGAGGCTGGTCTTCAATCTAAAGAAGCCGAGAAGGAACGTTTCTTTTCGCTCGTGAATCGACTTACGGAGTCTGGAGACGCTGCCGAACGGCAGCGATTGAAAGAAGAGCTGGCGCGGATGACATTCGGTGATTGATGCCGAAGATTCGGTGGACCAATCTTCCACCGATTCTCCGGCAGCACCTGTTCGATCGGGTCGCGGATCGGCAGATACCGGCAGAAGATCTTTATAAGCTGAAACTGTGGCGCGAATCTCAGCCGGAGGCGCCTGACGGCCCGTGGTACAAAGACTTCGGATCGTTCAAGATTTGTGGCGAAGGTGAGTTTCCAAAGACATTTCTATTGAAGGGGCAGGCTGCAAAAGGGAAGGCGCTGTAGGGGATCGTAGGGCGAGCCTGAGACCTCGGTCGTCTGCCATTCGCCCGCCGGAGGGTCCGGAGCTCCGACCGGCCGACAGGATGCCAGGGACGGCCCGGACCTGGTGACGTGCGACACCTTCGGCGGCCCTATGGAAAAAGGCTCGAACCCGTTCTGTGACGCCGTTGCCAGATCACGGTGATCTCGGGTTCAAAGCTCTGCCAAAATCCGTGCTCATGCCATTGGTCGAGGCCGGAGGGGTTCCGGAAAATCTGGCTGGGTGAATGGTCTGAACGCCCGGTATCGTTGGTCGATCTTTCGGAGAAGGGCGATTCTGGGTTTTTCTTTTGTAGAGCGGGTGATCGGGCCTGACGGCAGAGAGAGGGATCCCGCATGAGCCAGGTATCGTCTCTGATCATCGAACGATTCAAGCGCCTTCCGCGCCGCTCCGGGGAACGGTGGCAGGGCGGGCTGGTGCGGCTCCCAAGTTGGGTCGCGAAGGGACCCGATGGCAAACCGTACCGGCCGTGGGCGGGGATGTGGATCAGCTTGACCACCGGGCTGGTCCAGCTCAAGCTCGAGCCGGAGGCTGGCGGGCGTGATTGGATCCTGGCCCTGGACGCGCTGCTCGAGTTCGGGCTCAAGCGCAACCTCGCCGGCTGCCGGCCGGGGAGCCTCGAGGTCGCCGACGAGGAGGTGGGTGTCCGCCTTCTCGACGCGCTCGGCGACAGGGACCTCGGGCTGACAGTCTCGCCAGACCTCCCTGCCGTCAGGCAAGGGCTGGCCGGAATGGCGGAATACATGGGGGGCGCGCCCCTGCCGCCTGGCGCGCTCGACGCTGCCGGCGTGACGGTAGAACGGATGCGGGCCTTCGCTGAGGCGGCGAAGCGTTTCTACGAGGCCGCGCCCTGGCGCCACCTTACCGATGAGGATCTCATCCGCGTGGAGGCTCCGGCGGCGGAGCCGGGCCTGGCGTACGTCACCGTCCTCGGCGCTGCCGGCCGGACCTTCGGCCTCGGGTTTTTCCGGTCGGTGGACGAGCATGACGAGGTCCATGCGCGAGTGGAGCCGGAGGCCCTGCTGGAGGAGGCGCGGTGGTCGATCTTCTTCGGTCCGATCATGGAGATGCCTTTCGGCGACGCGGATCTCTGGGAGGAGCATGCCTTGCCAGTTGCGGGAGCCGAGGCCTATCCCGTCGCGGTCCGGTTCGACCCTGATCGGACGCTGCGCCGGCCGGATGCTGCGGTCCTCTCCTATCTGGAGGGCCTTGTGCTCGCGCTGGCCGGGACCACCGAGGACGAGATTGACCGCGGGCGCTGGACGCGGGAGGTCCGAATGTACGACGGGCCGTCCAGCTTCCAGCTTTCTATCCCCTCCCTGCTTGAACTGCCCGACGCGCCCCGGGCCGCCTCGCGCGCGGGCCTGCCGGACCGGCGCGCGATGGAGCGCGTCATGCTGGAGATGGAGCGGTTCACGGCGCGCTCGGAGTTCAAGAGCCTCAAGCAGGCGAACAAGGCTCTCCGGCAGCGCTTTACCGGCCCCATGGACGCGATTCCCTCCACGGCCTCGACACCGCTCGAGAAGGCGCAGGACCTGGCCTACCAGGCCTTCGAGGCCCGGGGTCGGCGCCGGGTCCAGCTCGCCCGGAAGGCGCTCGAGCTATCGGCCGACTGCGCCGACGCGTACGTGATCCTCGCTGAGCATACCTCTGAGCTCGATCGAGCCCGGGACCTCTACACGCAGGGAGTCGCCGCGGGCGAGCGCGCGCTCGGCCCTCGAACGTTCGCGGAGGAGGCCGGCCACTTCTGGGGCCTCGTCTCGACCCGGCCTTACATGCGCGCCCGCTTCGGGCTCGCGCAATGCCTGGAGCGGCTCGGCCGAACCGGGGAGGCGATCGAGCATTACAGGGACCTCCTCCGCCTCAACCCGAACGACAACCAGGGCGTCCGTTATGTCCTTCTCCCGGCCCTGCTCGCCCAGGGCCGCGACGATGAAGCTGGAGCGCTCCTGAGGCAGTTCGAGGGCGACGCCATGGCCCTCTGGCAGTATGGCCGCGCGCTGTGGATGTTCCGCCGGGAGGGCGACAGCCGGCCCGCGCGCGAGAGCCTGGGCCAGGCCCTCAGAGCCAACCGCCGTGTCCCCCGGTACCTGACCGGGGATGAGGAGTTGCCGGAGGACGACGCGCCCTCGTACGCGCTCGGGAGCGACGAGGAGGCCGTGATCTGCGCCCGGGCGCTGGGCGGGGTCTGGCAGGCGATGCCGGGGGCTGGCCGGTGGCTGGCGACGCAGATCCCTCGGAAGAAGTCGCGGAAGCGATAGAACAGA
>JBHICL010000327.1:0-4113 GCA_046759605.1 Alphaproteobacteria bacterium
GCCTGGCCGACAAGCGGCGGCCGGCAACGCCTCCAGGACCTGGCTGCCGACTAGTACCTGGCCTAATAAACACCTGGCCACAACCGAATTGTCGCGAGCTTGAGAAAGGCCCGACCTACCTCGGGCAGGTCGTGAACTTCCGCCCCTGAGCCGATGACAAGCATATTTCACGTAATTGACCGTGTTTAAACTGAGGGTATATCCCTAGTATTATCAGGGTTAGTCTCTAGATCCGGGTATCATAGCGAAGCTCGGGCTGCATGGACCGACAAACTAGGTGCGTGTGCAGTTGACGGGCTTGCAGGGCTGAGGACAGGAGGATGCCGAAATGGGAAACGTAACGGGTGGATGCCTTTGCGGCACGGTTCGTTATTCGAGCAATGCCGATCCGGTCATGACCTTCGTTTGTCATTGCGCGCACTGTCAGAAGCACAGCGGTAGTGCTTTCTTGGTTTTTGTTGCGGTTCCGAGAGACACTCTGCAGATTCGAGGCGATACTCTAGGGACCTATAACGATATCGGTGATAGCGGTCAGCCGGTATACCGGAAATTCTGCGGTGAATGCGGCTCCCCCATACTGATGGACGCGCAAGCGATGCCCGATTTGCTCTTCATAAACGCAGGGACATTGGACGAAACCGATTTTCTAAATCCGCAGACTCATGTCTGGTGCGAGCAACGTCAGCAATGGGTGAAGCTCGACGATGATGTCCAAAGGTTCGACAGGAATCCTCCGACTGGATAGTGCGACCGGTTGTGTCCGCGGCTTCACGTGTTCTCTGGACATTGCTCTGTCATGCACCATGGGGCATGACGCATGACCGACGATATCGGTCGGTTGCTGGACAAGCTCGGGCTCGGCAAACACGTGCGCCTGTTCGCCGACAACGAGATCGATGTCGCCACCCTGCGCTATCTCGGCGAGGACGATCTCAAGGAGCTCGGTCTGCCGATGGGGCCGCGAAAGAAGCTGCTCGCGGCGATCGCGGAGCTCGCACCGGCCGAGCCGGAAGCAACGGAACCCGCTGTGGCGGCGCGCGAAGCGGAGCGCCGTCAGCTGACGGTGATGTTCGTCGATCTGGTCGCCTCGACAGCCCTGGCGGCGACGCTCGATCCCGAAGACCTGCGCGACGTCATTCATCGCTATCAGAACGCCGTCGCCGGCGAGGTGGCGCGCTATGAAGGCCACGTCGCCAAGTTCATGGGCGACGGGGTGCTCATCTATTTCGGCTATCCGAGGGCCCATGAGGACGAGGCGGAGCGCGCGGTGCGGGCCGGGTTGGGCATCATCGAGGCTGTGGGCCGTGAGATGGGCGCAGGCAAGCGACTCCAGGTCCGCATCGGCGTGGCGACAGGACAGGTGGTCGTCGGCGATCTCGTGGGCGAGGGCGCGGCGCAGGAGGAGGCCGTCATCGGCGAGACGCCCAACCTTGCGTCGCGTCTCCAGGAAGTAGCCGAGCCCGGCTTCGTCTTGGTCGCCCCGGCGACGTACGAGCTGTTGGGCGGCCTCTTCGAGGTGGAGGAGCTCGGCGCGAAGTCCCTCAAGGGCTTCGCCGAGCCCGTCGACTGCTGGCGTGTGCTTGGCGAGCGCGCGGTGGAGAGCCGCTTCGAGGCGGCGCGCGGCGGAAGGCTGAGCCGCTTTGTCGGGCGCGCGCAGGAGCTTTCGCTCCTCGAGGAGCGGTGGACCCGCGCCCGGGACGGCGAGGGCCAGGTGGTGCTGTTGACGGGCGAGGCGGGCATCGGCAAGTCGCGGCTGACCCGGGCGTTGATGGAACGGCTGACCGGCGAGCCGCACACGCGGCTCCGCTACCAGTGCTCGCCGCATCACGTGAACAGCGCCCTCCACCCGTTCATCGCCCAGCTCGAGTGGGCGGCCGGTTTCGAGGCAGGCGACGGCGCCGATGCGAAGCGCGCCAAGCTTGAAACGCTGCTGAGGCAAGCCACGGACGACGTCGGCGAAATCCTGCCGCTGTTTGGGTCCCTGCTCTCGCTGCCGCTGAAAGAGGATTTCGCGACTCTCGAGCTCGAACCGCGGCGGCGGAGGCAACTCACTTTCGAAGCGCTGCTCGATCAGCTTGCGGGCTTGGCCGCCCGTCAGCCGGTACTGATGATTTTCGAGGACGCCCATTGGGCTGACCCGACCAGTCTGGAGCTGCTGGGGCAGATGGTCGACCGGGTGCAGCAAGCGCACATCCTCGGCGTGATTACGGGCCGCCCCGAATTCAAGCCTGAGTGGCCTGGCCATTCCCACGTCACCATGCTGACCCTCAACCGGCTCGGCCGACGCCAAGGCGCCGAGATTGTGGCCGACCTTGCGGGCGGCAAAGCGCTCCCCGAGGTCGTGCTGGACCAGATTGTCGCCCGGACCGACGGCGTGCCCCTTTTCGTCGAGGAGCTTACCAAGGCAGTCCTGGAATCGGGCTTGCTGGAACACGCAGGCGAGCGTTACGTGCTGAAGGGCGAACTCGCGCCGCTCGCCATTCCCAGCACGCTGCAGGATTCGTTGATGGCGCGCCTCGACCGGTTGGCGTCGGTGAAGGAGGTGGCCCAGATTGGCGCCGCCATCGGCCGCGAGTTTCCGCATAGTCTGCTCGCAGAGGTTTCGTCGCTGAACGACGGGGAACTGACCGACGCCCTCGGTCAGCTCGCCGGATCCGAGCTCCTGTTTCGCCGCGGCAGCCCACCCGACGCGGCCTACGTGTTCAAACATGCCTTGGTGCAGGACGCGGCCTACGGATCCCTCCTCCGCGCGAAACGCCACGCGATACACCAACGCATCGCGACCGTGCTGGAGACCAAGTATCCGCAGCGCGTTGAAACCGAGCCCGAGGTGCTGGCCCACCACTATACCGAGGGCGGGTTGGTCGATGCGGCGATCCCATATTGGCAGCGCGCCGGCAAGCGCGCTGCCGAGCGCTCCGCCGACGCGGAAGCCCTCGAGCATTTGCGCAAAGCCTTGAAGCTGCTTGAAGACATGCCCAAGGGCCGGCAGCGCCGGGAGCGGGAGCTCGAGGCCTTGATCGTGCTCGGCCCGGTCCTCATGAACATGAAGGGCTCGGCGTCGCCGGACGTGCGGGACGCTTATCTCCGCGCGCGCGATCTGTGTAACCGGGCGGGACAGCCTTCGCAGCGCTTCGCGGTGCTCTGGGGGTTGTGGCTCCACCATCAAGTGGCCGGCGAGATGAAGACAGCGTTGGGCCTGGCGCACGAGGCGATCGACCTGGCCGAGTCACTCTCCAATGACGATTTCCTTCTTCAGGCGCACCATGCGGCCTGGACTTCGCAGGAGGTTCTTGCCGATTTCGAGGCAGCCTTCGCGCACGCCGACCAGGGACTGGCGTTGTACGACGCGGAGCGGCATCGGCGACACGCCTTCACATACGGCGGCCACGACCCCGGCGTATGCGCCGCCATCCAGGGCGCGATTGCGAGTTGGTTTCTCGGCTATCCGGACGAGGCCAATACGCGGAACGCGAAGGGCCTCGAGCTGGCCCGCGTGGTGGCTCACTCGTTCAGCACAGCAGCGGCCCTGTTTTACGTGGCGCTGCTTCACCTGTTGCGCCGCGAGCCGGAGCAAGCAATTCCGATTTTGGACGAACTCATCGACTTCAGCTCGGATAAAGGGCTGACCCTTTGGCGGGCCAACGGGCAGGTCCTCCGGAGCTGGGCTTTGTCCGACATGGGTAAGGCGTCCGAAGTTCTGGACGACCTCCGCGAAGCGATACGGCAACGACAGTCGGCGGGCTCGCAGCTGCGGTTTTCACTGTACCTCGCGGCCATGGCCCATGCGCTGGTCCGAGCCGGGGAGTCGGCCGAGGCGGAGAGTGTGATCGAACAGGCGCTGGATCAGATTGAAAAGACGGGCGAGCGGACGTGGGAAACCGTGGTTCACTGCGTTAGAGGCGAGATTCTTGCCACCGCCCCCGAAGCGGACCTTGGGCGGGCGGCGGCCTGCTACCAGGAGGCTTCCGAGATCGCGCGGCGACAAAGGGCGAAGTCGATGGAGCTGCGCGCGGCCGTGAGCCTTGCCGGCTTGTGGTTGAAGGAGGGACGGAAGGACGAAGCCCGCGATCTGCTGGCCCCAGTCTACGGCTGGTTTGCCGAGGGCTTCGA
>JBHICL010000328.1:0-4113 GCA_046759605.1 Alphaproteobacteria bacterium
GCCGGATAACAACGAAGGAGATCCTGCCGGTACGCTTCACCCAGCTCATCACCGATACCTCGCCGACGCTGCAATGACGCAAAGGCCCGGCCGGCCGGATCGCCCGGCCCGCCTTTGCCTTGTTCGATGATCGAGCGAACGCGCTCATCACGCCACGACCGTCCCGGAGGCCGCGCGGGTCATGTCACGTCCTTCGTGTCGGCAAGAAAGGGGGCACTGCCCCCTGGTTGCGGTTTTCATGGTGAAGAGGGCAAAGAGGATGCGCTCGATGGAGGCGTGCGTTGCCTTCGCGCCGTCGCGTGCCGAAGCGAGGTCGGCGATGCGGCGGGCCCGACCCCGACAAACAGCCTGCCCGTCACTTGTGGCCCAACTTCAAGACAAAGCCAGCCTACTCTTTCTTCTACTTCGCTATACTGAAGAGAGTGTTGTCGCCGCGAAAATAAAAACGACACAATAGTGGAGATATACTTGTAATCTCGCCCGAGAGAATGAGTACTTGTATGCCCTGTTGACAGACATATATTTATGCGTATTCTTTCGAAGTTACCGGAAGCTAGGCCTGCCGAGCCACGATCGGAGTTTTTTCCTTCTAACTGATCTCAGACGGGGCCAATCATCCTTTTTCAGCGTGGACATCAAACCGACGTGGAGCCGGCGCTTAACAAGGGCTCGGGCTCCGCGGGTGAGCCCGTGCCGGCGGGGTTCTGGACGGCGCCGGACGGAAGCCGTTACCGCTTCCGGATGCCCACCGTGGCGGACGGGGCGGCGCTGTGGACGCTGGTCCACGAGATCGGGACCCTGGAGCCAAACTCGGCTTACTGCTACCTCCTCCTCGGGGCGCATTTCGCGGAAACCTGCGTTCTCGCCGAACACGCCGGTGCGCCGGTCGGCTTCGTGGCGGCGTTCCGCTCGCCGGTCCAGCCGGAGGTCGTCTTCGTCTGGCAAATCGGCGTGCGTGAGGACGCGCGCGGCCGGGGGGTGGCGCGGGAGCTGCTGCGGCGGCTCCTCGAGCGACCGGCCTGCGCCGGCGTGAGGTTCCTCGAAGCCACGGTCACCCCCTCCAACCACTCGTCGGCGGCCTTGTTCCGCGGGCTCGCCCGGCACCTGGGCGTGCCGTGCTCGGTCACGCCGGGGTTCCCGAGTGATCTCTTCCCGGAGGGAGCGCACGAGCGCGAGGACCTATACCGGATCGGCCCCCTTTCCCGAAAGAGCAAGAAGCGGGAAGAGAAAGGCAACAAGGGTTAACAAGCAACAGGCAGAGGGAGACATGGAAGTCATTGAGAAACATGAATCGAAGGTGCGCGCGTACTGCCGCAACTTTCCCGTCTTGTTCGATACCGCATCCGGCGCCCGTCTCCGCACCGACGACGGACGCGAGTACATAGACTTCTTCTCGGGTGCCGGTGCCCTCAACTACGGCCACAACCCGCCGGACATAAAGAGGCGCCTGATCGAGTACCTGGAGAGCGACGGCATCGTCCACGGTCTGGACATGGCCACCACGGCCAAGGAACGCTTCATCGAGCGCTTCCACGACGTGATCCTGGCCCCGCGGGGGATGAAGCACAAGATGCTGTTTCCGGGCCCGACCGGCACGAACGCGGTGGAAGCCGCGATCAAGCTGGCGCGCCTGGCCACCGGACGCGAGGGCATCGTCGGCTTTACCAACGCGTTCCACGGCATGACGCTGGGCGCGCTGGCGCTCACCGGCGACGCGACGAAGCGCGAGGGCGCGGGAATCCCGCTCGCGCATGTGGTGCGGATGCCCTACGCCGACTATCTGGGCGACGACATGGACACGCTCGCCTATCTCGAGCGTTGCCTAAAGGACGACGGCAGCGGCGTCGACCTTCCTGCCGCGGTCATCGTCGAGACGATCCAGGGTGAAGGCGGACTCAATGCCGCGAGCTTTCCGTGGTTACGCCGCCTGGAGAAGATCTGCCGGCGCCACGGGATGCTCCTCATCGTCGACGACATCCAGGCCGGTTGCGGACGGACGGGCCCCTTCTTCAGCTTCGAGCCCGCCGGAATCGAGCCGGACATCGTCTGCCTCTCGAAGTCCCTGGGCGTCTACGGGCTGCCGCTCGCGGTGACGCTGGTAAAGCCGGAGTACGACCGCTTCTCCGCCGGCCAGCACAACGGCACCTTCCGCGGCAACAATCTCGCCTTCGTCGCCGCCACGGAGGCGCTGAGCTATTGGGAGAACGACGATCTCTCCACGGACGTGACGCGCAAGGCCGCCGTCGTGCGCGGCTTCCTGTGCGACCTCGTCAAGCGCCACGACGACCTCGACGGCGCGCGCCGCGGCCGCGGCCTCATGCAGGGCGTGGCCTTCGAGGACGACGGGTTCGCCCAGGACGTGTGCGCCGCGGCCTTCGAGCGCGGTCTGCTGATGGAGACCTCGGGCGCCAACTCCGAGGTTATGAAGCTGATGCCGCCGCTCACCATCGACGATACGGACCTCAAGGAAGGCCTGAAGATCGTCTCGGAGGCGGTGGACCGGGCGCGCGCGGTGCGCCGCCGCAACAAGACACGGGACGTCGCCTAGGATCCAGCGAGGAGCGGGAAGATCATGATTGTCAGAACGCTCGACGACATCGCCGGCAGCGACCGCGAGGTCGTGACCAAGAACTGGACCAGCCGCCGCTTCCTCCTCAAGAACGACGGCATGGGCTTTTCCCTGCACGACACGGTCGTCAAGCCCGGCACCGAAACGTACATGTGGTATGCCCACCACGTCGAGGCGGTCTACTGCGTCGAGGGCGAGGGCGAGCTCGAGGACATCGAGAGCGGCGAGGTGTTTCCGATCCGGGCCGGCACGCTCTACGCGCTCGACGGCCACGAGAAGCACCGCCTGCGCGCGCGGACACCCATGCGCATGGTGTGCGTCTTCAACCCGGCCCTGACGGGCACGGAGGTCCACGACGAGGACGGCGTCTACCCCCTCATCGAGGAGGCGGCGGACGCTCGCGCGGCGGGCCCGGTCGACAAGCCGCCCGCCGCCGCGACCTCGGACCCATGAGTTTTCGGAGTTGAGCGCGATTGGAGGACGGAGCAGCCTTGCCATGACATCGATGACCGACGTTTATCCCTCGCGATTCGCGGATCGTCCCTCGATTACCGAACGGCGGGACCCCGTTATCCATGCAAACGAAGAGGACGTGACGCGTGGACCGCTGTCGCACGAGCAGGTTTCGGACTACGAGCGCCAGGGCTTCCTCTCGTTCCCCAAGTTCCTGTCCGAGGAGGAAGTCGCCGCGCTTTCCGCCGATATGGAAGCGCTCTGGCGCGACGCCGCGGATTCGAGCGACGAAACCATCATCCGCGAGCCCGACAGCGACACCGTGCGCTCGATCTTCGCCATTCACGAGAGCCACCCGACGTTCCGGCGCCTGGCACGCGATCCGCGGCTGGTCGCTATCGCCGAGCAGCTTCTGGGAAGCCCGGTCTACGTTCACCAGTCCCGCTTCAATTACAAGACGGGCTTCTGCGGCAAGGAATTCTACTGGCACTCCGACTTCGAGACCTGGCACATCGAGGACGGGATGCCGCGGATGCGCGCCGTGAGTTTCTCCATCTCGTTAACGGAGAACCTGCCGCTCAACGGCCCCCTCATGCTGATTCCGGGCTCGCACAAGCACTACGTGGCCTGTGTCGGCGAAACGCCACCGGACCACCACAAGGAGTCGCTGAGGCGCCAGGAATACGGCGTGCCCGACCCCGACAGCCTGACCTGGCTGGTGGAACGGGGCGGCGGCATCGCGGCTCCCACCGGTCCCGCGGGGTCCCTCGTCCTGTTCGAGTGCAATACGATGCACGGGTCCAACGGCAACATCACACCATTCCCCCGCAGCAACATTTTCTTCGTATACAATAGCGTCGAGAACGCGCTCACGAGCCCGTTCGGCGCGGCCAAGCCGCGGCCCAAGCACATCGCCAGCCGCGACTTCAAAGCCGTCGAGCCCGGCTGACGGCGCGCGCGGGCGCGCCAAAAGGCCCACCGGGCCGCGCTTGAGCCCCAACGGTTGGTCTTCATCGACGGGATGGGGGCCGCCATGATTATGGCCCGTGCCGAGGGGTGATGCCGGCGCGGCGAGCGTTGCGCGGCGGCGG
>JBHICL010000329.1:0-4112 GCA_046759605.1 Alphaproteobacteria bacterium
GGCCTCTGTGTGGAGCCTGTTGTGCTCCGGGCCACGATGGGTACCAGCGCGCATTCGCTCTCATTAGCGGTTCGGCCCGCATTGGCCGTTTGGGTCACCAGATCTCGAATGCGCCTGCAGACGTTGTTCCATCACACGATCCGTCTCGCAGACCTCGGTGGGATCCTCCTTCGATTGGTCGCTGGGTGGCCTCGTGGTCAGGCCGCCTTTGCCCTTGCCTCGTAGCGACGCTCGCCGGCCAGTACGCTCCAGGCGATACGCGCCAGCTTATTGGCGAGCGCGACGGCCAGGACATTGCGGTGCATTCGCTTCGATGCCGCCGCAAGCCACGTCCCGAAGCTATGCTTGGGCCAGTTGGCCGGTCTCAACAGAATGACCCGCGCGCCGCGCACGAAGAGCGTTCGTAGATAGGTGTTCCCCCGCTTCGAGATACGCCCAAGTATCGTGCGGTCCCCAGTCGAGATCTGCCGCGGCACGAGCCCGAGCCAGGCGGCGAAGTCGCGCCCCTTGCCGAAGGCGGCGCCGTCCCCCACGGCCGCGACCATGGCACTCGCGATGATCGGGCCGATCCCCGGCACGGTTATCATGCGCTGGCAGGCCTCGTCGGCCTTGGCCAACGTCTCGATTTCCTCGGTAACCCTCTCGATGCGCTCGTCCAGGTGATGCCAATCACCCCTGAGCTCGGCGATCATGCGGATCATGCGAGGAGAGAGGAGATCGCTGTGCCGGCCCAGGATATCCGGCAAGGCGGCGCTCAGGAAGCGATGACCCTGGCGTACGGCAATGCCGCGCTCCAAGAGCAGCGCGCGGATCTGGTTGATGACGGCCGTTCGATGCCGGACGAGACGCGAGCGCACGCGATGCAGCGCCTGCAGATCGAGCTGCTCGACCGACTTCGTCGGCACAAACCGCATCCGTGGACGCTGCACCGCTTCGGCGATCGCCTCGGCGTCCCGGAAGTCGTTCTTCTGTCCCTTGAGAAACGGCCTCACATAGCGTGCGGGCATCAACCGGGCGTCATGGCCCAGCGCCAACAGCTGCCGGCTCAGATGGTGCGCCCCAACGCAGGCCTCCATACCGATCAGGCACGGCGGCAGGTTGGCAAACCGCGCCAGCACCTGACCGCGGGACAGCTTCCGCCGGAGAACAATGCTCCCCGCAGCATCGAGACCAACGAGATGGAACGTGTTCTTGCCGATATCGATGCCGATTGTCGTCACTCGATCCGTCGCTTTACGGGACATGGTCCGTGCTCCTTCTGCCAATGCACCCCAAAATCCCGGGGTACGCTTCAGAGCACGGTCGGTCCATCCCATTAGCGGACTTGGCACCGTCTGGCGGGGATGTCGTCTACCAACCGGTGACGATAGTCGAGAAGGCTTTTCGTGCGTGGAACGTAGTTACTCTCAGTGCCAGGCGTGCAGCCCGGCGAGAACATGGTCCTCACCGCGGTGATCGATGTAATATTGATACTCCAGGCGCTGCGCCAGGAAGCCCGGGTTAAGCCGCTCGCATTGATCCAGCAGCTCTGAGTTGGCGGAGCCGCGACCCAAGTGATGCAGGCTCGACGCCAGCACGACATACGTCTCCCCGTAGTCGGGCCGACGCTCGATGGCCCGCTGCGCCAACCCGGCGGCATCCTCGTAGAGTCCGGCGCTCAGGTAGGCCCGGGCCAACCAGGTCGAAAACGGGTCGGCCATTGGGTCGCGTTTTGGTGCCAGCCGCAATGCCATTCGTAGAGACTCAATACCCTGCTCCGCCTCCCCCATGTATTCATTTGCGCAGCCGAGAAACGCATAGGCGAAAGCATTGCTCGGGTTCAACTCGAGTGCCGTGAGCAGCTCTGCGCGCCCCCGCTCGAACGCGCGCGCATGCAATAGTGCCAGCCCCCGCGTGACCCGGATGGACGGGTCTGTCGGGTCCCGGGCCACGGCCTCCTCCGTTGCGGCCACCGCCCTGGTGACGGACTGAGGGCGCGAAGCCGTCCAACCCTGGCTACCGGCTAGGATGAGACTGCCCGCCAGCCCACTCAAAGCCTGGGCATGACGGGGCTCGCTTGCGATCGCCTGCTCAAAAATTCGGATCGCGTTGCAAGCTCCGGATTTCGTCCGTTGTCGCTTCGCCGCTGTGCCCAACTGGCACAGATGCCAGGCATCGAGTTGTGTGCGGTCTTGCTCTATCACGGAGTTCGACAGCGCCATCTCCACCTCAGAGGCGACCGTGGCGGCGATCCGGCGGGAGATGTCATCAAGTGCGGCAAGATTATCCAAGCCCACGTGATAAAACTTGTCAGTCCAGACGAGTCGTTCCGTCTCTTCGTCGGTGAGCCGCGCCGCTACCCGAATGCGGCCGCCGCTTTCGCTGACGACGCCCGCAAGCATATATCGCGCGGCAAGGTTCCGTCTCGGCGCCCCGACATCGGCGGCCGGTTGCCCGTAAGCGAAGCCTGTGCCCCTGTCCAGCACCGAGAATGTATGCCAGGCAGAGAGGTTGGCGACGACCTCTTGTGTCAAGGCATCGGCAAAAAGCGTCAAATCCGATGCATCGGCGGGGCTGCCGACGCGCAAGACGGCCACGTTATGGTCCGGCGGACCGCTATCGGCGAGACTGAATCTTAATGGCGCTGCGGGGGAGGTGTGATCCCATAGATTGTCGCGCACTACCCGATACAGACGTTCGGTTTCGGGCGCGGGCACGACGCCCAGCTCAGCCTGCAGAATGTCGTGGCATCGCGCATACTGCCTGAGGGCCTGGTCGCGGCGTCCTTGTTGGACGTATAGATGCATCAGGTGACGCTGCACATCCTCCTGCAGCGGGTCGATCGCGAGGAGCTGGTGTGCGGTTCGCTCGGCCGCGTCGATCGCACCCCTCGTCGCGTCCCACGTCAGAAGCCTCCTCAGGACATCGACCGCCAGGCGCTGCAGGTCCGCCCGCTCGGCCACGAGCCAATCGCGAAACTCCTCCTCGTCGAGATCGAAGCCTTCCAGCAATTCACCGCAATACAGATCGGCGGCACGCTCGAAGGCTGCCATCGTCCCCTCCGCGATGGCCTTTCGAAAGTCAATCACGTCGACGGCAACACCACCGCGTGCGACCAAGAGCTCTTCACCGCTCAACGTGGCCGCATTCAGACAGCGTCTTGGCAACGATCTACGCAGGATCATCAGCACCTGCCGCAGGCTCGCGCGCGCATGGGCCTCGTCACGGTCACCCCATAACAGTCCCGCGATCTTCTCGCGCGACTGTGGCCGACCCTGATGCAGGGCAAGGTAGGCGAGCAGGGCTTTCGCTTTCCTGCGGGACAACGAGATCGACTGGCCGCTGCTAAGGCAAGCCGCAAAGCCGCCGAACAGGCTGAGCTTAAGACCGGCCATGTTGAAAATCATAGCATCGGCCACATCAAAAAGCGCGGACGATCCGCCGCTGCGTAACGCTCGCATCACACCGGGGTCACGGCGCACCGGATAGGCTTGGCCTGGTCTGCATGGCTGGCCTGACCGAAGAAGGGAAGGAAACTCGCATGCGCGTTGCTGTCACACTGCTCACGTCGCTGTTCGTGCTCCTCGGTGCATCCGTCTCCAGGGGTGAGGAGAAGGAGCTCCGAGAGCTCTTTGACCGCTTTATTACCGCCCAGAACGCCCATGATTCAGAGGCCGTTGCCGACCTGCTTGTCCGGTCACCACGGTTCCTGTGGATCACTCCGGACGGCCCTGTGTTCGGCCACCGCGTCGTGTTGAAATGGTTCGAGGCGCAGTATAGGGGTGTGTGGTCGCTGAAACCCGACCGGGAGATATTCCGCATGCTGCCTGTTCGCGACGGCGTGGTGCAGCTGCAGGTGCCGGTCGAGTTCACGACGGGACAACCGAAACTCCACCCCAATACAGCCCTCATGACAATGAACCAGATCGCGGTGCTGACACCGGAGGGATGGAAGATTGCCGGGATCTGGTGGAACAGATCGAGAAGCGGTGTTGAGTCGGGCATTACTGTAGTAGACCCGAAGGGATCACCGAGATCGGCGGCAGGTGGATCATCAAAATGAGCACGGTGAATAACGCCACTTAGGACGCCACGCCGCAGTCATCACCTCCCCACCTCCTAAGCCTTGACGT
>JBHICL010000330.1:0-4101 GCA_046759605.1 Alphaproteobacteria bacterium
TCACCCAGTATGAGCTGTGCATCGGCCAACCCCTGCTCCGCGAGCGGCCGGCAGGTGTGCAACGCATCGCCGTAGTTGGCGCCAGCGTGCGCCTGCTCGCAGCGAAACGCGGCCATTGGGTCGATGCTCTGGCCCTGCGCGCGCGCCAGGGGACCGCCCGACATCAGCAGGATGGCTATGAAGCCTACGCCAACGATACGCATGAAAAGCCCTCTACGTTCAATGTTTCGCCCATTATGAAGCATGGATCGGGGTAAGCTCCAACGTCCCCAATTGCCATATTCGTCGCAGGCGGGCTGGAGATGGAGCAGGCTTGCAGGTCCGAGGTCGAGGACCTCCACCGGTTCTTCGTCGAGTGGATGTCCGGGTCCCTGCCCCGCACCCGGGAGGCGTTCGCGCGCGTCACCGACGTGATCGCCCCCGGGTTCCTGATCGTGAGTCCGGCCGGCGTGGTGACGGAACGCGCGCCGCTCATCGCCGAGCTGGACGCCGCGCACGGGCGGCGCGTCAATCCTCAGGCGCCCTTCCGTATCTGGATCGAAAAGTACCGCCGCCGCCACCCGATGGGCGATCTCGCTCTCGTCACCTACGAAGAGTGGCAGAGCCTCGCGGGCGTGACGACGGCGCGGATCAGCACGGCCCTGTTCCGCCGCAAGGCCGGGACGCCCAACGGCGTCGAGTGGCTACACGTGCACGAGACCTGGCTTGCGGGGCACGAGCCGGCGTCATAGGGCGGCATCACCTGAGAAAAATCTGGCATCTTTGGCCCGGGCAGCAACACACGGCTCCCGTGGCGGGAGCCGAACATTCCTCGATTCGGTTGACGGCGGCCCTTCTCTCGTTGATGAAGGGCGGATGCCCGCCGGGAGGCGGCGTGAGGGAGGTTGTTGGCGATGCGAAACTTGCCCGAGCAACGGCTCTATATCGACGGCGGCTATGTGGACGCGGCCTCCGGGGAGACGTTCGAGGACATCAATCCGGCCACCGCCGAGGTCATCTGCACGGTCCAGAAGGCGCTGGGGGCGGACGTGGACCGCGCCGTCGAGGCGGCAAGGAAGGGCTTCGCCCGGTGGTCCTCCATGCCGGGGGCCGAGCGCGGACGCGTGCTCATGGGTGCGGTCCGGCTCCTGCGCGAGCGCAACCGGGAGCTGGCGGAGATCGAGGTCACCGACACCGGCAAGCCCATCCAGGAGGCGGAGGCGGTCGACGTTCTCTCCGGCGCCGACTGCATCGAGTATTACGCGGGTCTCGCGCCGTCGATCCACGGCGAGCACATCGACCTTGCTCACGCCTTCGCCTATACCCGTCGCGAGCCCCTGGGTGTCTGCGCCGGGATCGGCGCGTGGAACTATCCGATCCAGATCGCCTGCTGGAAGTCCGCGCCGGCGCTCGCCTGCGGCAACGCCATGGTGTTCAAGCCGGCGGAGCTCACGCCGCTCAGCGCGCTCAAGCTGGCGGAGATCTACACCGAGGCCGGACTGCCCGATGGCGTCTTCAACGTGGTCCAGGGGGACGCCGAGACCGGGCGTCTCATGACCCGTCACCCCGGCATCGCCAAGGTGTCGCTGACCGGAGAGGTGGAGACGGGCAAGCGCGTCATGGCCGACGCCGCCGCCACGTTGAAGCACGTGACCCTGGAGCTGGGTGGGAAGTCGCCGCTCATCATCTTCGCCGACGCCGAGCTGGACAACGCGGTCTCGGCGGCGCTGATGGCCAATTTCTATACCCAGGGCGAGGTCTGCTCCAACGGCACCCGGGTCTTCGTCGAGGCGCGCATCCACGACGCCTTCATGGAACGGCTCGTGGACCGGACCCGCAAGATGCGGTTGGGCGACCCCATGGACCCGGAAACCCATGTGGGGGCGCTCATCTCCGCCGAGCATTTGGAGAAGGTCCTCGGCTACATCGACAGCGGCAAGGCGGAAGGGGCCGAGCTGGTCCTCGGCGGTGGACGCGCGGACGATCCCGCTCTGGAGCGCGGCTACTTCGTGCAGCCGACCATCTTCGACCGCTGCCGTGACGACATGCGGATCGTGCGCGAGGAGATCTTCGGGCCCGTCATGTCGGTGCTCACCTTCACCGCGGAGGACGAGGTCGTCCGCCGCGCCAACGACACGGACTACGGCCTGGCCGCGGGGGTGTTCACAACCGACCTCGGCCGGGCGCACCGGGTGATCGGCCGGCTCGAGGCGGGCACGTGCTGGATCAACAACTACAACATCACACCCATCGAGATGCCGTTCGGCGGCAGCAAGCAGTCGGGCATCGGCCGCGAGAACGGCCTCGTCACGATCGAGCACTACACACAGCTCAAGAGCGTCTATGTGGAGATGGGCGACGTCGAGAGTCCCTATTGAGGGCGGAAACACGAACGAGAACAAAAGAGCGGGTGACGAAGATGACGGAGAAGTTCCTCGGGGGTCGCACGGCGATGGTGACGGGCGGCGCGTCCGGCATGGGCCGCGCCATGGCCCTCGGGTTCGCGGGCGCCGGCGCGGACGTGGCCATCGGGTCCCTTCTGGCGGGCGGCCGGAAGAGCGAGGGCGAGGTCTCCTACCTTCCCGGAGAGGAGGAGCTCGCCGCGACGAAGAGAGAGATCGAGGCCCACGGCGTGCGCTGCCTCGCCCTCGGCCTGGACGTCACGGACGACGCCTCGGTGGACCGCTTCCATGACGAGGCCGTCGCGAGCTTCGGCAAGGTGGACATCCTGGCGAATGCCGCCGGCATCACGGCGGAGCAGACCATCGTCGGCCATCCCGACGCGCTCTGGGGCAAGGTCATCGACGTGAACCTCACAGGCACCTATCGCGCCATCAAGCGCGTGCTCCCGGGTATGATCGAGCGCCGGTGGGGCCGTATCATCAACATCGCCTCGACGGCGGCCACCGTCGGCGCCGTGACCTCGGGCGCCTATTGCGCCTCGAAGGCGGGCGTCGTGGGGCTCACCCGGTGCGTGGCGCTGGAAGGCGCGCCCCATGGCGTCACGTGCAACGCCATCAGTCCCACCTGGGTGGACACGTCCTTCGGCCGCGACTGGATGGGCGGCATCGCCGAGGACCAGGAGAACCGGGACGCGGCCGCCTATATCGCCGACGTGAAGCAGGCGAACCCACAGGGGCGGCTCATCGATCCTTCGGAGGTGGCGGCCCTGGCGCTCTATCTGTGCCGCGACGAGGCCCAGGGGATGACCATGCAGGATCTGACGCTCTCCGCCGGCTCCCTGTGGTGAGCCCGTTTACACGTCCCGAGCGAGGCGCGACAATGGTACCGGATACCGGGCGCGCTGCTTCGCTTCGAGCCGGTTGTCTGCTACAAGGGTGCATGTGCCGGTATTCTGGAGTTGTGACATGAGCTATCGGCAACGGCTGAGGGATGTGGTCCTGGGCGCCGCCGTGATGTCCCTGGCGGCGACCACGTCGGGGGCGCAGGAGGCTGGAGCCATCGAGCGCCTGCACGAGACGCGTGCCTGCCCCGAATGCGACCTGTCATATGCGCTGCTTGCGGACGCAGAGCTTACTGGCGCCAACCTGGTAGAAGCAAACTTTTACCTGGCCGACTTGCGGCGTGCCGACCTGAGCGACGCCAACCTGGAGAACGCGGCGATGAGCGGAGCGCTGCTTTCAGGGGCCGTGCTCACGAGTGCCAATCTCGTCGAGGCCAACCTTCAGGCCGCAGATCTGAGGAACACCACTCTTAAAGGCGCACGCCTTTCCGGAGCGAAGCTACGTCGCGCCACTCTCGATGGATCGGATCTGGAACAGGCGGACCTGAGGGAGGCGGATTTGCGCAGTGCGACCTTTGCATCCGCCAACCTGAAGGAAGCCGACCTGTCGGGCGCCAGGCTGGCGGGGGCCGACCTCAGAGACGCGAACCTCGAGAACGCGAACCTTCGGGGCGCGGACTTGAGGCGTGCGAACCTGTCGCGCGCAAAGATGACGGGTGCAAACCTCGAGGAGGCCAGGCTCAAGGGCGCGGTCATGCCAGACGGCTCGGTCCACGACTAGCCTAGCCGGAATGAAATCGCCTCGACCACCTCACACCGGCCGACCGAGCGCCGGGCGCGCCTTGAGAATGGCCACCAAACCCGCGTCACGCTCGCGT
>JBHICL010000331.1:0-4096 GCA_046759605.1 Alphaproteobacteria bacterium
CCTGCCGGCCGCTCGCGGAGCAGGGGTTGGCCGATGCACAGCTCATACTGGGTGAGCTCAATCAACGGGGCCTCGGCGTTGCCCAGGACAACCAGGAAGCCGTCCGCTGGTTCCGCGCTGCCGCGGAGCAGGGGCTCCCGCAGGCGCAGTTCAACCTGGGCATGGCGTATCGCTATGGTAGCGGTGTCGGCCAGGACCTGCGGGAGGCGTATGCGTGGCTGACGCTTGCCGCCGATGCCGGCCTCGACGACGCCAAGGCGGCGCGCGAGCTGACCGCGAGACGGATGAGCGCGAGCGAGCTCGCGGCCGCCCGCGCGCTGGTGGCCGAGCGCAGGGGCCCGACCACCGTCGAACCGGTCGCCAAGGAAACGGCGAGCCCGGCCCCGACCGCGCGCGAGCTCGTCGCCGCCGTTCAGACCCGGCTCGCGAAGCTGGGTTACGAGCCGGGCCCCGCCGACGGCCTGATGGGCGGCAAGACCCGCACAGCCATCTCCTCCTTCCAGCGGACGGCGGGCCTGACCGTCGACGGCCGGCCCAGCGAGGCCCTGCTGGCGGAGCTGAACAAGGCCCTCGCGGCCGCAGGCACGGCCGAACCCGCGACCGGGCTCGCGGAGACGGCGGCGGCGGCACCGGAAGCCGTGGCCGAGACCGTGACCGGTGAGCGAACGGGTAGGAGCGCCGAAACGCAACAGCTGGTCGAGGATCTGAGCGTCCGACTTGCCCGCGCAGAGGCGGAGCGCAGCGCCAGTCGGAGCCTCCTCGATGATCTGCGCGCGATCGTGCGCCGCTACGAGTGGCCGTGGACGGACAGGCGTCTCGACGACGATTTCGCCGACGGCAATCACACCAGCGACCCGGCTTGGACGGTCGTGTCGGGAAGGTTCGCGGTCGCGGCGATGGGCCTCGAGACCCGTCATTCCGGGACCCCGGCGCCGGCTGCGTCCCCCGACGAAGGCGATCTCGGCGCACAGCTGTTCGGCGCCATCGTCCGGGAGGTGCTCAAGAGCCAGGCCGGCACGGGCCCCGCCGCGAATCCAGAGATATATACCCGGGTCGGATTCGCCAACGCCTTCGTCGTGACGGTCCGACTCGTCGCGCGCCCGAACGAAAATCGCCACAATCGGGTCGTGCTGGGCGCCTTCCAGACCGCGGACCGCCAGACCGGCTATGGGTTGGCCTACAGCCCAGGCGCCGCGGAGCGGATCGAGCTGCTGCGCATCGCCGAAGCGCGCGAGACCGTCATCGCGACAGCCAGCCCGCCAACGCGGCTCGACGATGGAGGCATCCATGAGCTGCAATGGCGCCGCAATGAAGACGGCGAGATGTCCATATGGCTCGACGGAACCGAAACGGCTCGCGTCGTCGATGGGGTGCTGGGCGGCCGCTTCTCCGGACTCAAGGTCGTCAACGAAGGCGGGGACTACACGTTCCGGCGCATCGTCGTGCACGCGGTTTCGGGATGATGCGATGACGCGAGGATTAGCCCATCGGTCAAACTAGCACTTTCTGGCGAATACACCTCGACCTTATCGCGGCGCCAAGGTGGCATCGCACCGCGCTTCGGTTTGCGCTAGGATATGTCCAACGAGCGGCGCGGGACACACCTCGGTGACTTCCCCGGCGCTCGGGCGGCCAGCGAACGAGCCGCGCGCAGAGCCTCGAGAGAAGGCCTGTACACAGGGAGTGGAGGGATGATCGAGAGTCTCATTTCGCTGGGCATCGTGCTCTTGAGCCTTGGTGTCGCGATCGCGTTCGTGACCCTTCTGGTGGGTGGCTGGCTCAAATTGGCCCAGTTCTTGGACAAGCAAACGCCCACGTCCTGATCGCCGGATCGTTTCACGGCACCCGGCAGGCTTGCCGGCCGGGAGACTCCCCCAGAACCCTAGTGGTTCTCCCTGATTACCGGGCGAACTGTCAGGTGGCATCATGCGAGCCGGCATGGGTCCCGGTTCGGTATTGATCCATCGGCGCTTTCTTCGCCGGACCTGAAAGCCGGTGAGCCATCCTCGGAGGATTGCCCGGAAAGAGCAGGGAGGAGACCATGCGCGCTGTCGGCTCGGCATTTCTCATGTTGATCGTGTTTCTGGCGGCCGAGGCATCGGCCGGAACCCTGGATCGGGTTCGCGACACAGGGGCCATTCGACTTGGTTACCGGGAAGATGCACCGCCGTTCGCATACAAGAACGCTATCGGCGAGGCGGCCGGCTATTCGGTTGATCTTTGCCGAGCCGTGGCGGCCGACGCCAAGAATGCGCTCGGGCTGGCCGATATCAAGATCGAGTATGTTCCCGTGACGGCGCAGGACCGTTTCGATGCCGTCAAAGGCGGTCGCGTCGACATTCTATGTGGCGCAACCACGGCGACGTTGTCGCGACGACAGCTCGTCGACTTCTCCCTCGCCACGTTCATCGACGGCGCAAGCGTCCTGTATCGCGCCGAGGGACCCGACACGTTCGATGGTCTGGCCGGCAAGCGGATCGGGGTTCGGGCCGGCACCACGACCGAGGAAGCGTTGCGCAACACGCTGACCCGGTTGTCCATCGACGCGGAGGTGATCGCTGTCTCGGACCATGGTGACGGTGTGCGACGCCTCGAGGACGGCGACCTGGCGGCATATTTCGCGGACCGGGCCATCCTGTTGTTTCGGCTGCTCGCCAGCGATGCCCAGGAAAAGCTGCGCCTGTCGGACCGCTACTTCACCTTCGAGCCCTATGCGCTGGCGCTGGAGAAAGGGGACGACGAGTTCCAGCTCCTGGTCGATCGGACGCTGAGCAGGCTCTATCGCTCTGGAAGGATCGAGCAGATCTTCACGAGCAACTTCGGGCAGGCGGCCAATCCGAGCGACCTCCTGAAGGCGCTCTACGTGATCAACGGCCTGCCCGAATAGGGCAGAGGTCCGGGGGACCACGCTCCGATGCGGGGAAGAGAAGAAGCCCTCACTCTGCTCGCGGGCCCACAGCCCTCCGGCCCGGCGTTCCTGGACGCTGCCGCTCATGCCCTGACCGTGGGTCTCGGCTGGCGTTGGGCGGGCGTCGGTCGGTTATCGGACCAAGGCCGCGCCATCGAGCTTCTGGCGCTTCGAGATCGTGAAGAGCGATGTCGGCTCTTCTCATACGATTTGGAAGGCACACCCTGTCACGACGTTTACGTCGCCAAGCACACCGACCCCCACGTATTTATCCCGGATCGCGTGTGTGAGCACTTTCCCAAGGACCGGATTCTGATCGATCTGGGAGCAGCCGCGTATTGTGGCGAGGCTTTTTATGACGAGAGCGGAAGGACGGCCGGTCATGTATTCGCTATTAGCGACACCGCCAAGAACGATGATCCGGAAAGTCGTGTCTTCTTTCGTCTGATCAGTCAGCGAATAGGGGCTGAGTTCAACCGCTGGCAAACGGAACAGGCGCTCAGAAAAAATGAAGAGCGGTTCCGCAGCCTGTTCGAGCAAGCCAGCGACGGGATTTTCATCATAGATCCGAACACGTACCGCTTTCTCGATATGAACGAAAACGCTTGCAAGATGACAGGGTACCGGCGCGACGAACTTCTGCGCATGGCGGTCCATGACATCTATCCACCGGACGAGCGACCGACAACGGCCGCTCTCGGCACAGACGTAAAATCCGGCAAGAGCGTGGTTCTCGAGCGGACTCGGCAGCGCAAGGACGGCACGAGAATGCCGGTGGAGATAAGCATGCGTCTTGTGACCTATGGTGATGAGAGGGTCATCCTATCGATCTTCCGGGACATAACAGAACGGAAACGCGCCGAGGAAGCTATTCGGACGAGCGAGGCTCAATTGCGGCAGATCATCGATCTCGTTCCGCACCAAATCTATGTCAAGGATCCTGAGGGTCGGTTTCTGCTCGTCAACAAGACGAAAGCGGAGGCCTTTGGGACCACTGTCGAGGATTTGACAGGGTCGATCGAGCTGGAGCGGCACCACGATCCGTTGGCCGCTCGCCGGTATCACGAAATCGATCGGGAGGTCATCACCAGCGCCCGTCCCAGACTCATACTGGAGGACAGGACCGTTGACGCCAAGGGTATGGATCACGTCTACGAGACGCTGAAAGTTCCATATCACGTGGGTGAT
>JBHICL010000332.1:0-4093 GCA_046759605.1 Alphaproteobacteria bacterium
GCCGCCGGGATGGTTCTCGGCGAGGCGCTGCGGCAGACCGGTGGCCTCGACGGACGGACGTCATGACCCAAGAGCTGGAGACCCGCAAGACCCGAGCCTCGGCGTGGTTCGAACGGCTGCGCGACGATATCTGCGCCGCGTTCGAGGGGCTGGAGGACGAGGCTGCGGGCCAGCTCGAGGACCGTGCACCGGGTCGTTTCGAGAGAAAGAGCTGGCAGCGTACGGACGAGGTGAGCGGCGAGGCCGGTGGCGGCGGCGTCATGGCGATCATGCGCGGGCGCGTCTTCGAGAAGGTCGGGGTCAACGTCTCGAACGTCTGGGGCACGTTCTCGGAGGAGTTCCGTTCCCAGATACCGGGCGCCGCCGAGGACGGCCGGTTCTGGGCCGCCGGCATCTCGCTCGTCGCGCACATGCAGTCGCCGCTCGTGCCGGCCGCGCACATGAACACGCGCCATATCGTCACCACGAAGGGTTGGTTCGGCGGCGGCAGCGACCTCAATCCGATCTATCCGGACGAGACCGATACGGAGGCGTTCCATTCCGCCCTCAGAGCTGCCTGCAACACCCACGATCCCGCCTACTACCCCCGGTTCAAACAGTGGTGCGACGATTATTTCACGATCCCCCACCGTGGCGAGCCACGCGGGGTCGGCGGCATCTTCTACGACTATCTGGACAGCGGCGACTGGGAACGCGATTTCGCCTTCACCCAGGACGTGGGCCGGGCCTTCCTCGCGGCATATTCGGACATCGTGAAACGCCGCATGAACGCGCCGTGGACCCATGAGCAGCGCGCATATCAGCTGTTCCGGCGCGGCCGCTACGTGGAGTTCAATCTGCTCTACGACCGCGGCACCCAGTTCGGGCTCAAGACCGGCGGCAACCCGGAAGCCATCCTGATGTCGCTGCCGCCGCTCGTGGCCTGGCCATAGGCGGGCATCGGTGGTCGGCGGCGAAGTCGTGGGCTAAACTGCGCACGATACGACACCGGAACCGCCGATGACGAAAACCGCCCGATACGTCCTGGCGCCTTTGCTTGTGTCGCTCCTCGCCGTCGTTGTGCCGCCGCCGGCGGGTGCGGAGGACCTGCCGGTAAGCGCTTTCTTCGGCCGGTTTATGGGCTCGGGCATCGCCGAGAACCAGGACAGCCTTTATTTCGGCGTGACCGTGCGCGACCTGGATGTCCGGATCGGTCCGGACGGCAATGGCTTCTACGTCGAATGGACAAGCGTCATCCGCAGCGGCGGCGACCCCAACAACCCGGACGTGCGACAGAAGACGACACGCGTGAGCTTCGCCCCCAGCGAACGGCCGGGGATCTTCGAGGCACGCGACGGAGCCGATCCGATCGCCGGCGGTGAGCTCGCCTGGGCCAGCGTCTCGAACAACACACTCATCGTGAATACATTGTTCATCAGGGAGGATGGAGGGTACGAGTTGCAGTCTTACGAGCGCACCCTGGACGTGGGCGGCATGGACCTGAACTTCGTCCGCGTCCGCGACGGCGAGCCGGTGCGCAAGGTTGAAGCACGGCTGGTCAAGGTCGCGAACTGATTGACCGGCGCCAAACACGAGGTCGGAGTCGTAGCTATGCCTTTCCTGAGAGCCGTGATCCCCATCCTGGCGCTCGTCCTGGCCAGCCCGGCGGGAGCCAACGATGCCATCGACGCTTTCCTCGGTGCGTATGTCGGCAGCGGCGTCGCCGAGCTGCCCGACGGCACCACAGAGATCCGCGATATGGACGTCTCGGTCGAGCCTTACAAGGATGACGGATTCACGATCAGATGGATCACGGTGATCCACAAGGGCGACCGGACGAGCCCGGACGTGAGACGCCGCGCGGTCGAGGAGGATTTTCTCCCTTCCGAGGACAAACCCGGGGTCTATATCCTTGCACCGCGGGGAAGCGTGTTCCAGAAGGCCGAGCTGCCCAATCCCCTCGAGGGCGAGCCCATGCGCTGGGCGACGATCAACGCCAATACGCTGACCGTGTACTCGCTGGGGATCACGACCGAGGGGACCTCGGAGATGCAGATCTACCACCGGACGCTCACTGAAAAAGGCATGGACGTGGCATTCCTGCGCCTTCACGACGAGGCGGTCGAGCTGCGGGTGGCGGGCACGCTGGTGAAAACCGACTAGGACGCCTCCCCTTCCTCGAGGGCCGCGCGCAGGCGATCGAGGCAGGCTTCCCTGCCGGCCGCGAAGTCGCCGGCGATCCACCACCTTTCAACCGCATCGAGGGCCTTGCCCACCTGGGGCCCCGGTTCAATCCCAAGGGCCAGCGCATCCCGACCCTTGATCGGGAAGACCGGTGGCGTCCAGCGCTCCGGAAGATCCAGGAGCTCGCGCCATGCCTCCGTGGTCCGCCGCCCGGGCGGGGCCTCGCCCGCCACCGCCCCGGCCCACGCCATCAACACCCGGTCCTGGAAGGCCGACCGGCCCATGCGGTAGAGCAGCTCCCGTTGCCGTCGGACCGGCAGGCCCGGATCAAGCTCGGTCGGCGCAACGAGGGAGGCTAGGCGCGCCCCCTGAGCGTTCGACAGCCGCAGCCGCAGCGCAACCCTGTCGGCCGCGGTCTCGTCGACGTCCAGGAGGGCGGCAAGCCGGCGTTCGTGATCGGCCCCGGCGGTACCCTCGACGCTCACCAGCGCCGCCAGCCGGTCGATCGCCCTGGCCTCGGGCAGTACGTGGCCGAGGATGCCCCGCTCCGCCATCAGTCGAAGCACGGTCGCGGGATCGGCGGCGTCCAACAGCTTGAACAGCTCGCCCGCGACCCGTTCGCCCGAGAGCGTCGGCAACAGATGCGCCAGCTCGGCACAGGCGTCGAGCGCGGGCCCGTCGGGCGGCGGGTCGCCATAGTGGGCGTAGAAGCGAAAGAAACGCAGCAGGCGCAGCACGTCCTCGCGTATGCGCTCGGTGGGATCGCCGACGAAGCGGACCCGCCGGTCCCGCAGATCGCCGAGGCCGCCGGTGTAGTCGTAGACCTTTCCCGACGCGTCGCAGAAGAGCGCGTTGATGGTGAAATCTCGGCGCGCCGCATCGGCGGCCCAGTCGTCGGTGAAGGCGACCCGCGCGCGGCGCCCGTCGGTCTCCATGTCGAGCCTGAGCGTCGTGACCTCGAAATAGATGGGGGCGTCCACCGCCTTGTCGAAAACGGCCGTGATGGTGCCGTGGTCGATGCCGGTGGGAACGGCCTTGATGCCCGCCTGCTCGAGACGGCGCATGACCTCTTGCGGCGGCAATGGCGTCGCCACGTCGACGTCGCCAACCCGGCGGCCGAGCACCGCGTCGCGGACGCAGCCGCCCACGAATCGGGCGGCAGCGCCACCGCCCTCGAGGGCCGCCAGCACCTGTCGCGTGTTTGGAGCGCGCATCCACGGCTGCACGCCGATCCGAACGACGTCGGGACTCGCTGCCATCGGGCGGCCGGTCCTTCCCCTAATCCTGGTCCACCCGGTGCGGCGGCTCCACCTCGCTCATCAGCCCACCAGCACCTCGTAAAGGTTCACGAGCATCCCCGCGGTCGCGCCCCATATATAACGGTCCCGATAAGGAAGCACGTAGAAGAGCCGCACTTGACCCTGAAACATCCGGCCACGGCGCTCGTGGTTCGCCGGGTCGAGGATGAACTCGAGAGGCACCTCGAACACCTCGGCCACCTCGACCTCGTCTATCCGGTAGCGTTCGGGTGGATCGATCAGGCCGACGACGGGCGTCACCTCGAAGCCGGTGCGAGTCTCGTAAGTGTCGAGGCGACCGATAACCTCGATGAGCTCCGGTTGAAGGCCTACCTCCTCCTCCGCTTCCCGCAGCGCCGCCGCTTCCGGCGACGGGTCGCCGGGCTCGATGCGCCCTCCGGGGAAACTGATCTGCCCCGAGTGGTCGCGCAAGTGCTCGGTCCGCTGGGTCAACAGCACGGAGATACCTTCGGGACGGTCCAAGAGCGGCACCAACACGGCGGCTGGCGTAAGCGGCCCCACGTGATAGAGGCCCGGGTTGAGCTCGTGATCGCCGCGGCGCCGGTCCTCGGCCGCGGCCAAGCGTTTGACGAGCTCCTCCCGCGTCATCGCTCAGCCCCGGGGACCGAGCG
>JBHICL010000333.1:0-4086 GCA_046759605.1 Alphaproteobacteria bacterium
GTGGCGACGATGCCGCCGAAGTGCTTGGTCAGCCCGCGGATCTCGAGGATCGACTCAGGCACGGCGCGCGCTCCAGGTCTCGAGGAAACCGTTGATGCCGCCGCGCCCGTACAGCACCACGAGTATCAGGAACGGGCCGAAGATGATGTGCCAGTGCTCGGTGAGGTTCGACAGGATCTCCGACAAGAGGAGAAAGGTGACGGCGCCGATGACCGGGCCGAACAGGCTCCCCATGCCGCCGAGGACGACCATGAAGATGAGCTCGCCCGACAGCGGCCAGGCCATCATGTCGGGGCTCACGAACTTCTCGTTGTTGGCCATGAGAATGCCGGCCAGCCCGACGATGAGACCCGAGATCACGAAAGCCACCAGCCGGTAGCGGTAGGCGGGCACGCCGACCGCGTGCGTCCGCTCCTCGTTCGACTTCGTGCCTTTCAGAACCATGCCGAAGCGCGAATCGACAAGACGCCGCGTGAGGAAAAGGATCGCCAGCAGGACCGCGAATACGAGGTAGTAGAAGACGCGCCCATTGCCGAGATCGAGCTCTGCGGGGCCAAGTGCAAACAAGCTGCGGGAGTAGATGATGAGGCCGTCGTTGCTGCCGTAGCGGTCGGCGCTGACGCCGAGGAAGAACACCATCTGCGCGAAGGCAAGCGTGATCATGATGAAATAGACGCCTTTGGTCCTGAGCGATATGGCGCCGAACACGAGGGCCGCGAGACCGCTCACGGCCAACGCGAGGGGCCACTGCACGAAGCCGTTGTCGATGCCGTGGTAGGAGAGGATGCCCACCGTATAGCCGCCGATCCCCAGATAGGCGGCGTGCCCGAAGCTCACCATGCCGCCATAGCCCATGATGAGGTTGAGACCGACGGCGGCGATCGCCCAAATCATGATGCGTCTGAAAATATCGACGTAGAACGGCTCGCCCACCGCCGGGGCCAGGAACGGCATGACGCCGATCAAAACGAGCACCGCCAGCGTCACGAGCGCCTGCGGAGAGGTCCAGCGCGCGCGGTCCATCACCTACGCACCGCGCGGCGGGAACAGGCCCTGGGGCCGGAAGAACAACACCGCCGCCATAAGGATGTAGATGAGCATCGACGAAAGCGCGGGCCCCGCCGTCTCGGCGGCGTTCACCGGCATGATCGCCAGCAGGAGCACGTCGAGAAACGACCGGCCCAGGGTGTCGATGACGCCGGTCAAGAGCGCCGCGATGAACGCACCCCGAATGGAGCCGATGCCGCCGATGACGATGACCACGAAGGCCAGGATCAGGATCTGCTCGCCCATGCCGATGGACGCCTGATTGATCGGGGCGATCATCATGCCGGCGAGACCGGCCAGCACGGCGCCGAGCCCGAAGACGAGGGTGAACAGAAGCTTGATGTTGACGCCGAGCGCGCCAGCCATGGTGCGGTTCGAGGCCCCGGCGCGGATCAACATTCCGATCTTCGTGTGGGTCACGAGAAGATACAGACCCAACGCGACGCCGAGGCCGACGGCAATGATGACGATACGGTAGACCGAGTATCTGATGCCGAACGGCAAAGCGACGCTGCCATCCAGGAATTCGTTCAGCGGCACCGACAGCCCGGCGGGTCCCCAGACGATGCGCACCAGCTCGTTGAAGAACAGGATCAGCCCGAAGGTGGCGAGAACCTGGTCCAGGTGACCGCGGGCATAGAGGGTCCTGAGGGCCACCACCTCGACGACGAGACCCACGAGCAAAATTGCCGGCAGCGCCAGCAGGACGCCGATCAGGAACGAATCGAACGTGAGCGTGAATGTCGCGGCAAAGAATGCCCCGATCATGTACAGCGAGCCATGGGCCAGGTTCACCAGGTCCATGATGCCGAAGACCAGCGTCAACCCGGCCGCGAGCAGGAACAGCAGGACTCCCAGCTGGACGCCGTTCAGAAGCTGTTCGGCCACGAGTACAAGGTTCATGGGGCCTTGCCGGATCGATGAGCCGTCACGACGGGACCCGGCGGAGGCGCTTCGGCGCCTCCGCCGCGGCCGGCCTTACATGCGGCATTCCTCTGCGTACGGATCCTGATGGTCCGTCAACACCGTGTCCCTGACCGCGGTGGTCCAGTTCCCTTCGTCGTCGATCACCACTTCCCGGCTGTAGAAGTTCTGGATCGGGAAGTGGTTGTTGCCAAAGCGGAACTTGCCGCGAATGGACGGGAATTCGGCGCTCGCGAGCGCCTCGCTCAGAGCTTCGGCATCGAGGTTTCCTCCGGTCGCCTCGACCGCGGCTTTGACGAGGAAAATCGTGTCGTAGCTCTGCGCCGCGTAGAACGACGGGTAGGAGCCGTGACGCGCCTTGAAGTCCGAAACGAACCGCTTGTTCTGCTCGTTATCCAGATCGGGCGCCCAGAACTGGGTCATGAGCGTTCCCAGGGCGCCGTCCATGTTGGCTTGCTGGAAACGCGGCAGACTGAGCGAGTCGATCGTGAACACCGAGTAGAGCGGTGTCTCGATCCCGGCCTGCTGATACTGCTTGATGAACGCGGGTCCGTGCTTGCCGGGATAGAAGATGAACACGCCGTCCGGGTTCGCCGCGCGGACCTTGGACAGCTCGGCCGCCCAATCGACCTGGTCGGGCCAGGTGGTCATGTCCTTCCCGACGATGTCTCCGGAGAACATGCGCTCCACCCCGGAGACCATGTTCTTGCCGGCCGCATAGTTCGGCGCGATGATGTAGAGGGACTTCACGCCCCTCTGGTTGAGAACCTCGCCCATGGCCATGGGCGTCTGGTCGTTCTGCCAGGAGACGTTGAAGAAGTTCTTGTGGCAGCCCCTCCCGGCAAGCTGCGAGGGGCCGGCGTTCGAGCTGATGAGGATCCTTCCGGCGTCGAGGACCGTGTTGGCGGAGGCCAGCAGGACGTTGGACCAGATATAGCCGGCCACGATGTCGACGTCGTCGCGCTTGACGAGCTTCTCGGTCTTCTGCTTGCCCTTCTGCGGATTGAACTCGTCGTCCTCGTAGATGACCTCGACCTCGAGCGGACCCATCTTGTGGTCGATATGCTCGAGCGCCAGCTCCACCGCCTTGCGCATGTCCTCACCGATAATGGCCGCACCCGTCGTCAGGGTGGTGACGAAACCTATCCTTACCTTGTCCTGTGCGTGGGCCGGGGCCGCCAATAATGCCAGCGCGGAGGCCATCAGCACCGCTTGCTTGATCATGTTCCATCCTCCCGGATCACATGTGGTAGGTTGCATCGATAATACGTGACCACCGCTGTTGCCGAAAGCCTCGTTGGTTGCCGCGACAATCGAACTCAACCGAGACGCTCGAGGCGTGGATCGGCCGGACGCGGGAGACCCGCGACATCGTGGACCCCTGGCCGGTCGCCGCGCTCTTGGCGGCGCTGGATCGCGAGCCGGTAGCGCTCCACGCCGGAGCCGAGGTGCCGGAGTTCGCCCACTGGCTCTATTTCCGGGAGGCGGCGCGCTGGAGCGAACTCGGTCCCGACGGCCACCCGGTCCGAGGTGGGTTCCTGCCGCCGGTGGAGCTTCCGTTGCGCATGTGGGCCGGCGGCGAGCTCGTCTGCCGGCGCCCGCTGCGGGTCGGCGAGCCGATCGTCCGGAGCTCGAGGATCGAGGCGGTGGAGGCGAAGGAGGGCAGCACGGGCCCCCTTATCTTCATCACCGTCCGTCACGCCATTTCGGATTCCGGGGGCGCGTGCCTCACCGAACGACAGGATATCGTCTTCCGCGAGAGGGGACTCTCCCAGGCGCGCCGCCACGAGCCGCCCAAGGGCGAGCCGGAGTGGCGGCGCACCGTCACCCCCGACCCTGTGCTGCTGTTCCGTTACTCGGCGCTCACTTACAATGGCCACCGCATACACTACGACCGGACCTACGCGACCGAGGTCGAAGGCTACCCCGGTCTCGTCGTCCACGGACCCCTGGTGGCGACCTTGCTGATGGATCTCTATCGGGAGCGCGCCGGGCGTCGGGTCGCGCGCTTCAGCTTCCGCGCCGTGGCGCCCTTGTTCGACAACGCACCGTTCACGCTCTGCGGCGCACCGGATGGGGATGGCTGCGCGTTGTGGGCGCTGACGCCGGAAGGCG
>JBHICL010000334.1:0-4053 GCA_046759605.1 Alphaproteobacteria bacterium
GCGCCATAGAGCTCTTGGTCATGGTCGGGATCTCCGAGCCCGAGCGCCGGCTCAAACAGTATCCGCACCACTTCAGCGGCGGCATGCGCCAGCGGGTCATGATCGCGGCGGCGCTGAGCTGCCAGCCCAAGCTGATCATCGCCGACGAACCCACCACCGCGCTCGACGTGACCATCCAGGCGCAGATCCTCGAGCTCATGAAGGACCTCACCAACCGGCTCGGGGCGGCGCTCATCGTCATCACCCACAACCTCGGCGTGGTCGCTCGCTACGCCGACCGGGTCAACGTCATGTACGCCGGCCGGATCGTCGAGACGGGCGCGACGGCCCAGATCTATGGCCAACCCCGGCACCCCTACACCATCGGGCTGCTCAACTCCGTCCCGCGCATGGACAGGAGCCGGGGCGACCGGCTGGTCCCCATCGAGGGCCAGCCGCCGGATCTCGCCCGGCTGGATGGCGGCTGTGCGTACCGGCCGCGCTGCCGCTGGGCGATCGAGCGCTGCGCCCGGTCCCTGCCGGGGCTCGAGACCGTCGCGGACGGCCAGCGCTCCGCGTGCTTCCGCAGGGACGAGCTGTAGCCGGATCGGATCACGCCTTCCCGAGGTCCTTGGTCTCGCGGACGTCGAGCAGGTCCCTGAGGTAATCGCCGAGGAAGTTGATGCTCAACACGGTGATCATGATGAAGAGCCCGGGAAAGATCCCCAGCCACCAGGCCCGGGAGATAAAGCTCCGCGCCTCGCTCAGGATCAGGCCCCAGGTGGGCGTCGACGCCTCGACACCGAGGCCGAGGAAGGAGAGCCCGGCCTCGGCGAGGATGGCGTAGGACACGCTCACGGTCGCCTGCACGATGAGCGGCGCGCCCGCGTTCGGCAGGATGTGGCGCCACATGATCCGGGAGTTCGAGGACCCCACCGTGCGCGCCGCGGCGATGTACTGCTCTTCCTTGATCGTCAGCACCATGCCGCGGGCGATCCGGGCGAAGTCGTCGACGAAGGCGAGGGACACGGCGACGATTACGTTGGAAAGCCCGGTGCCGAACACCGCCACCAGATAGACCGCGATGATGAAGTTGGGAAACGCCCACTGCAGGTCGATGTAGCGCATGATGATGTTGTCGAGGAAGCCGCCGAAGTATCCGGCGACCACGCCCAGGAACACCCCCAGGATCAACGCCATAACCACGGTCGAAACGCCCACGAAAAGAGACACCTGGGTCCCGTGGATGAGGCGGCTCAGGAGGTCGCGGCCGAGGTCGTCGGTGCCCAGCGGATGGGTGAACGACGGCGCCCCGATCATGGTAAAGTCCATGGCGTTCGGATCGTAGGGTGCGATCCACGGGGCGAGGATGGCGGCGATCACGAGCACCGTGAGAACGATCAGGCCGACGAGCGCCTTCTTGTCCCGCACGAGATAGCGCAGCCATGCGCGGCCGGGCTGCTGCCCGACCTCCTCCCTCTCCAACGCTTCGACGACAGCGCTCATCTCTTGGCCTCGCCTCGTCACTCGTACCTGATCCTCGGGTCGATGACCGTGTAGAGCACGTCGACCAGAAGATTGGCGAAAACGAAGATCGCGGACACCACCAGGATGGCGCCCTGAACAACCGGGAAATCGCGGTTCAGGATGCCCTGGATCAGGACGCGTCCGAGGCCCTTGATCGCGAATACGTTCTCGACCACCACCGTGCCCGCCATCAAGAGCGCCAGCGCGATTCCCATCACCGTCACCACCGGGATCAGCGCGTTGGGGAACGCGTGGATCAGGATCAGCCGCGGCGTCAAGAGGCCCTTGGAGCGGGCGACCTGGATGTAGTCCATATTGAGGACCTCGAGCATCGAGGACCGGACCATGCGCGCGATGATCGCCGCGAAGGGCGTCCCGATGGCGATCGACGGCAGGATGAGGTGGGAGAACCAGGGCCAGAAGCCTTCCGAGAGCGGCGTGTAACCGATCGCCGGCAGCCAGTGGAGGTTCGCCGCGAACACGATGATGAGGAGTATGGCGAGCCAGAAGTCGGGCATGCTGAGCCCGAGGAAAGCGACCACCGTGACCGCGTGGTCCAGTGCCGAGTGCTTTCGAATTGCGGAAATAAGCCCCGCCGGCACGGCGATGGCGAGGGCGATCAGGAACGACAGCGAGGCGAGCGACATGGTCCGGGGGAACGCCTCGCGGATGATGCGCGCCACCTCGATGCGGCTGCCGTAGATGGAGTTGCCGAGATCGCCCACGGCCACGCGGCCGAACCATTTGACGTACTGAACGTACATCGGCTGATCGAGGCCGAACTTGGTGCGCAGGACCTCGGCGGCCGCCGGATCGCCGACATCGAAAAGCATGGCCCGCAACGGGTCGCCGGGCAGTACCCGCAGCATGAAGAACACGAGGGTCGCGACCGCCCACATGACGAGGATCGCGCCGAGAAAGCGCCGGAAGAGATACCGGCTCATCCCGGCCTCATGCTAGCTCTGTGAGCGGATCCCGGCGGACGGCGCGCGCGGCCGTCCACCGGGGCGATGTGGACAGGCTTCACTAAGACACCGTTACACGGTCGAAGTCCACCAGTTCCGGGACACGGCTTTCCGCCGGGAAGTTGACGCTCACGTGGTGCACCAGGATGTTCGCCGGATGGTATAGAAACGCCGACGCCACCTTGTCCGAGGTGATCTTGTTCGCCTGCTGCACCAGCGCCTTGCGCTCTTCCAGGTCGGTGGTCATTCTCTGCTCGTCGATCAACCGGTCCACCTCCTCGTCGGAGAAGAAACCGAACGGCATCGCCGCCTTGTCCCGTTCGCGCCCGTTGAACTTGGATGCCGTCTGCATCCAGTCCACGAGGCCGTCATCGGGGTCGAAGTCCCCGCCGCTGCCGATCCGGGTGAGGTCCCAGTCCATCCGGTCGAACTCGTCGATCAGTACCGGGAAGTCCTTGGTGTCGAGCTCGATCTCGATGTTCAGGTTTCGCTTCAGGATGTTGGCGATCACCTGGACCTCTCGACGCGCCGCCGGCGTGTTGATGATCTTGAGCTTGGGGAAGCCCTCGCCGTTGGGGAAGCCCGCCTCGGCCAGGAGTCGCCGCGCCTCCTCGAGATCGAAGCGCTGGGCGCTCGTTTCGGCGAGGCCCTCGTCGAAGAAGAACCCCATCGCCGGATTGATGGTTCCATAGGCTGGAACGCCGCGGCCGAACAGGGCCTGCTCGATGTAGCGATCGCGGTCGAGGGCTTTGGCGATTGCCAGGCGAACCTTGAAGCCGTTCTCCTGCATCAGCTCGTTCAGGGGTTTGTTGAAGTCCGCGACCTTGAAGGGGTCGCGCCACGGGTTCATCCACACGCTCTGGAACCCCGGCCCGGGAACGATGTCCACCACCAGATCCGGATTGGCTTCGAAACGGTCAACCAACTCGGGCGCCACCGGATTCCCGCCGATGAGCCGGATGTCGCCCGCCTCGATGGCCGCGGCCAGCGGCTCCGGATCGATAATGGGTATGATGGTGACCTTGTCGAGCTTGGGGCGCTCCGGGTCGTAGTACTGGTCGAATCTCTCCAGCACCACCGACTGGCCCAGCTGATGCGAGGTCACCCGGAACGGGCCGGTGCCGACGGGCGTCAGTCCATATTGTGGCTCGCCGAGCTGCTCCAGCCCGCCCCGACTGACGATGGTCAGCGCCCGACCGCTCGACCGCTCGAGGGTCTTGACGAGGAACGACGCCTGCGGAGCGGAGAGAACCATCTTCACGGTGAAGTCGTCGACCTTGACCACGTCGGTCACGTTCGAGATCACACGGGAATGGATGGACTTCTCCGGGTCCTTCGACCGGTTGTACGTGAAGACCACGTCGTCGGCGGTGAAGCTGTCGCCGTTGTGGAATGTGACGCCTTCGCGCAGCTTGAAGCTGTACTCCTTGCCATCCTCGGAGACCGACCAGCTCTCCGCCAGATCGCCTTCGGCGACGAGCTGAGGGTTGATGTGCGTGAGCCCACTCAGCACGTTCGAGGAGATCTGGAACTGCAGCACCTGGTTGATCTGCGCCGGGTCGAGGGTGCGGATCTCTCCGAC
>JBHICL010000335.1:0-4052 GCA_046759605.1 Alphaproteobacteria bacterium
CGCGCGCCGCCTGATGCGTTGACACCCGGTCCAAATTCGCGAGGATTTGCGGGCGGCTGTTACGGACGGGCCGAAACCAAGAGATGTTCACGAAGATTCTTGTCGCCAATCGTGGCGAGATCGCCTGCCGCGTTCTCCGCACTGCCAAAGCAATGGGAATCGAGACCGTTCTCGCGGCGTCGGATGCGGACCTGGACAGCCCCGCCGCCCGCGAGGCCGACGAGGTCGCGCGCATTGGACCTGCCCGGGCCACGGACAGCTATCTCGACATCGGCAAGGTCATCGGCGCGGCGAAACGGAGCGGGGCCGAGGCGATCCACCCGGGCTACGGCTTCCTGTCCGAGAACCCGGATTTCGCCCGCGCGGTTTCGGCGGCCGGGCTGACCTTCATTGGTCCTCCGGCGGACGCCATCGCCCGGATGGGCGACAAGCTGGAGGCCAAGCGCCTGGCCTCCGCCGCCGGCGTGAAGGTCGTGCCCGGTCACGGCGAGCCGGTCGCGGACGAACGGGAGGCCGCCCGCGTCGCCGCGAGCATCGGCTATCCCATCATGATCAAGGCGGCGGCCGGCGGTGGCGGCAAGGGCATGCGGATCGCCCGCGACGAGCCGGAGCTGCGCGCGGGCTTCGAGTCATGCCGCAACGAGGCGGCGGGCGCCTTCTCGGACGACAGGGTCTTCCTCGAGAGGTTCATCGAGGAGCCCCGTCATATCGAGATCCAGATCATCGGCGATCGCCATGGAAACATCGTGCACCTGGGCGAGCGCGAATGCTCCGTGCAGCGACGCCATCAGAAGGTGATCGAGGAGGCGCCGTCGCCGTTCCTCGACAGGAAGACGCGCGGGACCATGGCGGCGCAGGCGGTGGCCCTCGCCCAGGCGGCCGGATATCAATCCGCGGGGACCGTCGAGTTCATGGTCGACCGTGACCGCGGCTTCTATTTCCTGGAATTGAACACCCGCCTTCAGGTCGAGCACCCGGTGACGGAGATGATCACCGGCCTCGATCTGGTGGAGCTCATGATACGCGTGGCGGTGGGAGAGCCGCTGCCGTTCACCCAGGATGAGGTCGTCTTCGACGGTTGGTCGATGGAGGCCCGGGTCTACGCCGAGGACCCGGCGCGAAACTTTCTCCCCTCGACCGGACGCCTCGTTCGTTACCGGCCGCCCGATGCCACGGACGGCCTTCGGATCGAGACGGGCGTCGCCGAAGGGGGCGAGGTCAGCGTCCATTACGACCCGATGGTGGCCAAGCTCGTCACGCACGGACCCGACCGCGCTACGGCGCTCGCGCGGATGGAGGAGGCGCTGGCCGCGTTCCGCATCCGGGGGGTGCGCAACAATCTCGCGTTCCTCGCCGCCGTGCTCGACCATCCGCGCTTTCGCGAAGCCAGACTCAGCACCGATTTCGTCGCCCAGGAGTTCCCGGGAGGCTACGAACCTCCGGCGCCCGGGCCGAAGCTGTCCAGGCGCCTCGCCGCCGTGGCCGCCCACGTCCACGCGGCGCACGAGGCGCGTCTCAGCGGCGTGACGCCGGCCGATGCCGGAGGCGAGTGGGTGGTCCTTCTCGGCGAGGACGCCCGGCACGAGGCGCGGATCGGGATCGGTCGCCGGGGCTCGCGCACGATCCTCGACGGGCGCGCGATCGCGATGGAGGCGGACTGGCGGTTGGGCGATCCGTTCTTCCAGGGAAAAGTCGACGGCCAGGCCTTTCCCGTCCACGTGGAACGGGCCGGGACCGGCTATCGCCTGACCCACCGCGGCCACGATGTGGTGGCAAAGGTCGTGCCGCCGCGCGTCGCGGAGCTGATGGCGCGCATGCCCGCGAAGCCCGCGCCGGATACCGACCGGTTCCTGCTCTCGCCCATGCCCGGGCTCCTTGTCTCCGTCGCGGTCGCGGACGGCCAGCCCGTCAAGGCTGGCGAGGAGCTTGCCGTGGTCGAAGCCATGAAGATGGAGAACGCGCTGCGGGCCGAGCGGGACGGCGTGGTAAAGCGCATCCACGCCCAGCCCGGCGACAACCTCGCCGTCGACCAGTCGATCCTGGAGTTCGAGTAGTGGACGACGAGGTCGCCGTCAGCCTGCGCATCACCGGCCGGGTTCAGGGCGTATGGTACCGTGGCTGGGTGGTGGACAACGCCATCGAGCTGGGGCTGAGGGGCTGGGTACGCAACCGGTTCGACGGCAGCGTCGAGACCCTGCTCGCGGGCCCGCCGACCGCGGTCGAAGAGATGGTGCGCCGCTGCCACGAGGGGCCGCCAGCGGCGCGGGTCCTTGGGGTCGAGCGCACGAACGCCGGCGACGCGGGCGAGGTGGCGCCCGGCTTTTACGAACGGCCGACGGGCTAGGTCTGGTCTCCTGTGCACGCGCGCCTTCAGCTACGGCTTCGGCACCCCGTCGCTTTCCTCGACCTCCGCTCCGTTTGCGGCGACCCGCTCGGCGTCCCAGAGCCGGTGGACGAAGCCCGCTTTCTCTCTTGGGCCGACCGCCTCGACCAGCTCGAAAGGCAGAGCGAAGATGTCGACCTCGTAGGGCTGGGCCGTGGGATCGACGTCGAAGGCGACACGGCTCGGCGTCGTCGCCAGCGTGCTCGTCGCCTCGGGCGTGGCGCCGAAATCCATGCCGGAGTCGAATTGCCGCGGCCGCGCGGTCTCTCGTGCAGCGAACTGCGTGACGACATCCGCGCCGGCCCCGGCATCGTTTCCGTCGCCAGGCGCTGGTGGTGGCGGTGGTGGTGGCGGCGGTGGTGGCGGCGTTACGGTGATCGAGATCGTGCCGTCTGCACCGGCGGGCATGCCGGCGCCGCCCGGCGCGTCGAATGTCGAAGCGCCAAGGGTGAACAAGCGGGGAATTGTAGTGTCCGCAGCCGCGGAACCGCCGACAGTGACGGCCCCGACACCGCTGAGCGTGATGTCGCCGCCGCTGCCGCCGGCGGCGCCGGGGGAAAATCCTCCCTCCGTGGTGATATCGCCATCCACCGTGACGGCGGCGGACGAGGATAGGATCGTAACCGCGCCGCCATTGCCCCCGCCAACGGTATTGCCCAGTCCGCCCAACGCGACCACAGCGAGATTACCTGGGCCTTGGCTGTCCCGCACGATGACGGCGCCGTTCGTGGACGTGATGGTGACCGCACCGGCATTGCCGCCGGCGCCGGTCACGCTGCCTCCGTCCCCACCGGATGTGTTCAGGGTGCTGAGTGGATTGTCGCCCTGCAGCGTGACGTCTCCGCTCGCCGTGATCGTGACGTTGCCGCCGTCGCCACCCGCGGCGTTCATACCCGTTGAGCGGCCACCCGAGCTGTTCACGCGGATGTTTCCCAGGGTTACGGAGCCGAAGTTCGAGGTGATCGCGATATCCCCGCCATTCGTGGGCGTCGCTACGTCGACGGTGCCAGTCGCAAAATCGTTGGCGCTACTGATTCCCACGCTGACGTTCCCGTCCCCTGTAATGGTGACCGACCCGGAGGGGACGCCCCCAAACGCGGTGTTGATAATGCCCGAAACACCGCCGGCCAGATTGACGGCGCCGGTGGAACGAATGTCGACGTTTCCACCTCTCGAAAGAATGCGATCGATCATCACGCCATTGCCACGGATCGTGATAGCTCCGCCGTTCGTGGTCAGGTCGTAGACATCGATGAGCCCGTCGCCGGCGGCGGGATTGCCCGGATCGGAGCCGAGTGTGTTGATCGTCAGGGACGACGTTGCACCGGACAAGAAGATCTGATCGTTTGCGGCATCCAGCATTCTGAAGCCGCCGGCCCCTGCCAGGAACTCCACGTTTTGATCGAGGAACAGCTGGTTGCCCGTCAGATCGTTGATCGTGATGCTGTTCGTCGCCTCGAGACGGATGTTTGTGCCGAGGGCGACAGCTTCGAGTGCCGCTTCGCTGATTGTCATGGTGGCAGGCGCCTCCCCGGCCAGGATCACCCCGTCGGCGACTTGGGCGTCATCGGCCCCACCCGCGCCGTCCGCGATAGTGATGTCCGTCGGGTCGAGGAACAGGGTGCCGGCCGCGCCCGCCGGGGCGCCGAGGTCGGCCACGCCGTGGTAG
>JBHICL010000336.1:0-4024 GCA_046759605.1 Alphaproteobacteria bacterium
CTCGAGGGACATCTCCGCCTGCGTTTCCGACGATACCTTGTTGTCCAGGGTCTCGATTTCGCGCCAGAGGGGGCGCAGGCGGAAAGCACCGCGAGCGACCACGTAGGCACGGGCGATATCCGCGGGCGTCATGCCGGTGCGTGCCTGCAGCTCGTGCACGAAAGTGGCGCCGACCCGGTTGATTACGCTGTTGGTAATGTAAGTCGCGATGATCTCGCGGCGTAGCCGGTGGCGTGCAATGGGCTCCGCGAAGCGCTCGCGCAGCCGCTCGGGAAAGTATCGGGCCAGATCACGCACCAGGTGGGGATCGTCCGGGACGTTGGTGGGCAACAGTTCGTCGTAAAGCGCCAGCTTGGCATAGGAGAACAGCACCGCGTATTCGGGTCTCGTGAGGCCGGAACCCTGGGCCTGCCGCTCCTGCATCTCTTCGTCGTCCGGCAGGAACTCGATCGCCCGGTCCAGACGCCCTTCCTTCTCGAGGGATTTCACGAACCGCCACTGCTGGTCCAAACGCTCGTGCGCCTGCAGCTCCGCCTGGGTTATGGCCTGCGACTGGAGGTAGTTGTCGTTGAGGACGAGCCGCGCCACGTCATCGGTCATTTCGTCGAGTAGCGTGTTGCGCTGTTTCTCGGTCAAATCGCCGGCGGCCACGATGTCGTCGATCACGATCTTGATGTTCACCTCGTGGTCGGAGGTGTCGACACCCGCTGAGTTGTCGATAAAGTCGGTGTTCACGCGGCCGCCGAGGCGGGCAAACTCGATACGGCCTCGCTGCGTCACCGCCAGGTTGGCGCCCTCGCCGATCACCTTGCACTCGAGTTCCGTCGCATCCACGCGCAGGCCATCGTTGGCGCGGTCGCCCACCTCCGCGTTCGTCTCGTGACTGGCCTTGACGTAGGTGCCGATGCCGCCGAACCAGAGGAGGTCCACCGGCGCCGCGAGCACCGCCCGGATGAGCCCGGCCGGAGTGATCTGATCCGCCTCGATACCGAACAGCGCTTTCATCTCCGGGGTCGGCTTGATCGACTTGGCTTTGCGATCGAACACGCCGCCGCCCTCGGAGATGAGACCGGCGTCGTAATCGGCCCAGCTCGACCGCGGCAGCTCGAAAAGGCGCTTGCGTTCATCGAGGCTTTTGGCCGGGTCCGGATCGGGGTCGACGAAGATGTGGAGGTGGTTGAAGGCGGCAACCATCTTGGTGTGCCGGCTGAGAAGCATGCCGTTGCCGAACACGTCGCCCGACATGTCACCGACGCCGACGACGGTGAAATTCTGAGTTTGAATGTCACGCCCCAGCTCCCGGAAGTGGCGTTTCACCGACTCCCAGGCGCCCCGCGCCGTAATGCCCATCTGCTTGTGGTCGTAACCGGCCGAGCCGCCGGACGCGAAAGCGTCGCCGAGCCAGAACCCGTAGTCCCGGCTGATCCCGTTGGCGATATCGGAGAACGTGGCCGTGCCTTTATCGGCCGCGACCACGAGATAGGGGTCGTCGTCGTCGTGGCACACGACATCCGGCGGCGGAACGATCTTTCCCTGCTCCAGGTTGTCGGTGAGGTCGAGCATGCCGCGCATGAGAATCGAGTAGCAGTCTTTGACCTCTTTCATCAGCGCCGCCCGGTCACCGCCGGTCGGCAGGCGCTTGCAGACGAAACCGCCTTTCGAGCCGACGGGCACGATCACCGCGTTCTTGACCATCTGCGCCTTCATGAGGCCGAGAACCTCGGTGCGGAAGTCCTCGAGCCGGTCGGACCAGCGAATACCGCCGCGCGCGACCTTGCCGCCCCGCAGGTGACAGCCTTCCATGCGCGGACTGTAGACGAAGATCTCGACCATCGGCCGCGGTTCCGGCAGCTCCTCGATTTCCCGGCTGTCGAGCTTGAGCGAAAGGTAGGGCTTGGGCACGCCGTCGGCGCCAAGCTGGAAATAGTTCGTGCGACGCGTGGCGTCGACGACGTTCACGAACCGCCTGAGGATCCGGTCTTCGTCCAGGCTTTCCACCGCATCGAGCCCGGCCTCGATCCGCTCGCGGATCGCCCGGGCATCATCCTTCCCATCGGTCTGGCGCGCGGGATCGAAGCGGACTCGAAACAGCGCCACCACGAGGCGCGCGAGATCGGGATTGTTGGCCAGGGTCTGTTCCATGTAGGCCTGGCTGAAAGCGGTGCGCGTCTGTCTGAGGAACTTGCAGATCGCCCGCAAGGCAACGACCTCGCGCCAATCCAGTCCCGCGCCCAGGACGAGCCTGTTGAAGCCGTCGTTTTCGATATCGCCCTTGAAGACGCGATTGAACGCATCGTGGAACTTCTCCTTCACCTGCGCGAGTTGGACGGGAGCGCCCGACCGGCTCATCATGTCGAAGTCGTGTATCCAGATGCTGTGCTCGTCCTCGTCGAGCCACACTTCGAACGGCTCCTCCCCGATCACCTTGAGGCCCATGTTCTCGAGCATGGGCAGGACGTCCGAGAGCGGCAGCTGAGCGCCGACGTAGAAGATCTTGAACCTGACCTCGTCGTTGCGCGCCTCGATGGGCCGGTAAAGGTTCATGCCCAGCTCGTCCGCCGTCAGGGTCGCCTCGATCTTGTCGATATCCACGACGGCGGCTTCGGGTAGATAGCTGTCACGGTAGCCGGAGCTGAAGGCATCCGCGTAGCGGTGGTAGAGGCGTAGCCCCGGTTCCTCGCCCTTGCTCTCGACCAGTGCATCGCGCAGTCGGTCGGCCCACGACCTCGCCCCCTCGACGAGCGCGGCCTCGATGTCCTCGAGGTTGTAGCGGGGCAATTCGCCGGGTTGCGTCTTGACAGTGAACAGAACCTGAGCGAGCACGGAATCACTCGCGAGGTAGGGCGTGAACGCCGTCACGACACCGTTGAACGCTCGCTCCAGTATGCCGGCGAGACGGCGCCGGAGATCGGTGTTATAGCGATCGCGCGGGATGTAGACGAGCGCGGAGACGTAGCGCTCGAAGGCATCGCGGCGTAGAAACAGCGCGATACGCTGACGCTCCTGCAGATGAAGGATGCCGACGGCGTTGTCGAACAGGGTCTCCTTGTCGATCTGCAGAAGCTCGTCCCGGGGATAGGTCTCGAGGATGTGCGCAAGGGCCTTGCTGTCATGGCTGGCCGGCGCGAAGCCGGCCCTGTCCACCACGTAGGCGAGCTTGCGGCGCAAGAGCGGGATGTCGAGCGGGCTGCGGCTATATGCCGCCGATGTGAAGAGGCCCACGATCAGGCGCTCGCCGGTGACCTTTCCCCGGTTGTTGAATTTCTTGACGCCGATCACGTCCATGTGGACGGGTCGATGTACGCTCGCCCGCTCGTTCGCCTTGATGACCATGATGGGTGTCGGCTGGTGCACGAATGCCTCGAGTTCGGGCGGCAAAGGTTGATTGTTGCGCCAGTTCTCGAGCACCGTGCGTTCCGGGTCGCGCAGGACCCCGAGGCCGCCGGGAGCCACGGTCATCCGCTCGGTGGCGCCGCGGCCGCTGTAGTCGTACTCGCGGTAGCCGAGAAAGGTGAACTGATTGTCGGCAATCCACTGGAGAAACGCCCCGGCCTCGGTGATGTCGTCCGGAGGCAGTTTGGCCGGGTTCTTGTCGAGCTCGCCGCGAATCGCCGCGACCTTCTCGAGCATCGACGGCCAGTCCTCAACCGCCGCGCGAACATCGCGCAGCACGTCTTCAATTCCACGCCGAAGGCCGTCCAGGACCTCGGGATCCGACTGCTCGTCGATTTCGAAATGCATGAACGATTCGGCGACGGCCATGTTCGATCCGTCGCCGCCGGCCGGCAGAATCCGGGCCAGGTCGCCGCCGTTGCGGCGCTCCACCTCGACCATGGGGTGGATCACCAGATGCACGGTGAAGCCGCGCGTATTCAACTCCGCGGTCACCGAGTCCACAAGGAACGGCATGTCGTCGTTCACCACTTCGATGACGGTGTGTTTCGATTTCCATCCATGCTCCTCGACGCGCGGATTGAAGACGCGCACCTTGGGCTCGCCGATCTCTCGTCGCTGGCCGAACTGC
>JBHICL010000337.1:0-4019 GCA_046759605.1 Alphaproteobacteria bacterium
ATCACGTCCGCGCGATTCCCGAGGAAAGCTGGACCCAGAACACGTTCCGGCAGGACGTGCTGGCGGACCATGTGCACAGCGCCACTCGCGCCATCATCTTTCGCCATGAATGGGCGCGCTGGGACAATCCGTGGCGCGTGAATACCATCGAAGAGTTGATTCAGAAATGGGCCGTGGCGAAAGGCATAGACGCGACGCCGTTCATGCCCATCGAAAAGCGGGAAACCGCAGCCGGCCCCGTATATACCTTCCGCGAGTGGCTCGATCACCGCGACGTGCTGCAGCCGGTGGTCGACCAGGCCATCGATTACCTGAGGACGGAGCGCGGGATCGTCACCAGGCTGGCGCTCGTATGGCTACAGCCGGGTGCGGTGATCGCGCCCCACCGGGACGGCCAGGACATGGCCAATCTGGCCCACCGGCTGCATGTGCCGCTGATCTCGCCGCCGGGCGTGGAATACAAGGTGGGCGGCAAGAAGTTCACGATGCGCGTAGGCCGTGTCTACGACTTCAACAACCGACTCCGCCACTCGGTCCGGCATCGGGGCAAGATGCCCAGAGTGAACATGTTCATCGACTACTACCCCGACCCCGACGTCTATGTACCACCGCCCTACGGCCATCATTGACCGGCCGCTGACGCTAGCTCGCCGCGACACTCAGCCGCGCCTCGATGGCCTCCCAGATGCGCTCTTCTAGAGCGACGCCGTCAAAGCGGTTGATCTCCTGAATCCCGGTGGGCGAGGTCACGTTGATCTCGGTGAGACATCCGGCGATGACGTCGATCCCAACGAAAATGAGGCCGCGGTCCCTGAGAACCGGTCCGATGGCCGCACAGATCCTCTCGTCGCTCTCGTCGAGTTCGGCCTGCACCGGCGTGCCGCCGACGTGGAGATTCGATCGCGCATCGCCTTCCGGCGGGATCCGCACGATCGCACCGACCGGCGCGCCGTCGATCAGGATGATGCGTTTGTCGCCCTGACGGACGCCGGGAAGATATTTTTGCACGACGATGGGTTCGCGGTAGAGGTCGCTGAACAGCTCCAAAAGCGCGTTAAGGTTCTCGTCACCGGGTGGGACGTGAAACACACCGGCCCCTCCATTGCCGAAGAGAGGCTTGACGATGATGTCCTCGTGCTCGGCGCGAAAGGCGAGAATCTCGTCACGGTTGCTGCTGATGAGCGTCGGCGGCATCAATGCGCTGAAATGGGTGACGAACAGCTTTTCGGGCGCGTTTCTGACCGCGACCGGATCGTTCACCACCAGGGTCTTGGGATGAATCATCTCGAGGAGGTGCGTCGCCGTGATATAGGCCATGTCGAACGGTGGATCCTGGCGCATCAGCACGACATCGACGCCACCAAGATCCAACGCACGTGGCGCTTCCAGGCTCGCGTGGTCGCCCCGTACGCGGCGCACCGTGAGGGGCCGGGCGTGGGCGACGACCCGATCGCCACGCAGGCTCAGATCCCGCGGCAGGTAGTGAAACAGCGCGTGACCCCGCCGCTGTGCCTCCAGCGCCAGGACGAAGGTCGAATCCGCATCGATGTCGACGGATTCGATGGGATCCATCTGGATGGCTACGGACAGGCTCATGGCGTGAGACGGTCCTCGACTGGTGCCGGCACTATAACGCCCGACATTGATACGCAAAAGGCTAGTTGAGACGGCTGCGGAGGTGCTCAAGCTGCGCGCCGAAGCGTTGGCGCGACGTCGCATCGGCCGCCAGCTCGACGGCGTGCTGAAACGCGACGATCGCGGCGCGCAGACTGCCAAGGCGAGCGTGAAGAAGACCGGCCTCGTGCCACAGCATCGCCACGCCGGGCGCCAGGAGAAGGAGGCTGTCGACCACCGCGAGCGCCGACTCGACACGGCCCTCCGCGAGGAGCCGCACCTTGATGTTGTTCTGGAGCCGCAGGAGGATCTGCAGATTACTGGCCGGCGCATGGTGCTCCGGTCGAAGCTCCGCCTCTGGGCCGCTGTTGCGCTTCAGGAACCCCCTCAAGTCCTCGGGCTCCATGATCCGGCCACCGCCGAAGGGATCGATGATCACACTGCGGCCGCGGTCTTCGAGGCGCAGCAGGAAATGACCGGGAAAATTCAGCCCAGCGAGCCGCCAGCCGTGGCGGCGCGCGGTATGCAGGTAAAGGATGCCCAAAGTGATTGGGAGACCGCGGCGGCGGTCGATCACGCGCATCAGGTTGGCGTTCTGCAGGTCGTCGTAGGTCTCGGTATCGCCCCGGTAGCCGTGCTGGCGGTGAATCGCGCCGCTCAGCGCCGACAACATCGCACCGATCCCGTCCACCCCTGCAGCAGGTCGCGCATAGGCGCTTGCGACGTCCCCGGCCAGCTCGTCCAAATGGGTGCGATAACTCGCAAGCGCAACTCCTGGTCGGTCCAGAGAGGCGAAGGCAAGAGCGACCTCGGCGAGATCGATTTCGGCGTCCTCCCGACGACCGGCCGAACGGAGCACCTCTTCCGCTTCTGCGCGCGAGCTCATCAACCGTAGCGCCGCGCATCGTCGCGGAGCAAAACGTGGCTTATCACCTTGCGGACGTGGGGAACGTTGCTCACGACCTCGAAAACGCGATCCAGCTCCTCCCTGCTCTGGGCGAGCCCGAGGAGATACACGGTGCCGTTGACGGTGCGGGTGCTGTAGTTGATCGCCTGGACACCCCTTGCGAACATGAGCTTGGATTTCACCTGCGTCGTAATCCACTTGTCGCGCGCGCTCGTCTCCAGGCCGATCCCGTCCTCGACCCGGATTTCGTTGATTACCTCCCGAACGCCGCCTGGCTGCCACGCAAGGCGCACGGCGTCGTCGCGCATCCGCTCCGTGGGAACGTAGCCGGTCAGCAGAACGCGACGCTCATAGATCTGGAGTCCAACGCTTTTGTACATGTCCAGGTCATGCTGGAACCACAGATGATTGACCTCCGCCCTTATCTGCGCATCCGCGGCAGCCCCGCTGACGCCCCGCTCCTCCGCCGCGGCGACGCCGACCGTCGCACCGGCGCCGACCGCCACCCCGACGGGCGTGCAAGCATTGACAAACGCAGCAGCAAGAACAAGCGTTCCCGCTACAAGACTCTTCACCTCGATTCTCCTCATGCCTTCTTGATCCGCCAGGTATTTACGATGTTCAGCACGGTAAGAATACTTACGCTTCGCGGAAGCGCAACGCGAGTTTCCATGCGTGACCGCGGTCCTTTTCTTCTTATTGGCGTCCGGTGTTAGTCCCGCTGCCACGCATCGACCCAGTGCTGCGGTAGCCGCCAGGGGCGTATCAGCATTGCGTCGAACCTGAGAACGCAGCTTTCAAGAGCTGGACGTTCGGCAAGAAACAAAAGCGCCGCCCGCCAAAGACGGCGCCGCTGCCGGGACGTCACCGCCTCCGCCGCCGAGGCCGCGTCGGGACGGGCCTTGACCTCGACGAAGGCAATCACATTGCCGCGCCGGGCAACGATGTCGATCTCACCGGCGGCGCTGCGGTAACGCCGCGCCAGAATGCGATAGCCCTTTGCCCGCAACAGGAGCGCCGCCAGGGCTTCGGCAAACCGGCCCCATCGCCACGCATGACGCCCCGCCCGGCGCCTGCTGCCGGGGTGCATGGCCTACCGCCTGCCGTGGCGCTGGTCCTTGAGCGCAAGGGCGCGCTCATAGACCTCGCGACGCCTGCGCCCGGTCAGCGCGGTGATCTCGTCGACGGCGTCGCGCATGCTGGTCCGCTGAAGGGCGGCGCGGAGGAGCCCGGTGAGGGCGGCGTCGTCGACGCGGCCATCCTCGGGCTCCGGGGGGCCGACGACGACCACAACCTCGCCCTTTGGCGTGCCCGCGCGCGCATAATGGGCAGCAAGCCGGGACAACGGCTGGCGCCGTATCTCCTCGTAAAGCTTCGTCAGCTCCCGGGCGACGGCTGCCGGCCGATCGCCCAGCACGGACAGCATGTCGCCCAGAGAAGCGCCAAGCCGCCGTGGCGATTCATAGAAGATCAACGTAGCGCGCACGCCGGCCAGCTC
>JBHICL010000338.1:0-4010 GCA_046759605.1 Alphaproteobacteria bacterium
TCGTGCGCCACGACAATCCGTTCGCGATTCGCGCCGGCGAGGATCTGAGCGGCACAATGGTGGTCGCCACCATGGCCACCCCTGGCGAGGCGTTCGCGCGCGAGCTCGGAGCCCGGATCGACGCGATCGGCAGGGCGCCTGTGCAGGTCCACACGATGCCGATGGCGCAGTACACGCCGGTTGCGGTGCTGTACGGCCACGCCTCGGCCTACTTCGCGCCGACGGCGGCGGCGGCGCTCCAGACCGCGCATGCTGACGCGTGGGTGAAGGTCGTCCCCGGCCTCTTCAAAGCCACCGGGCGCCTGAGCTTCGGGCTGCGGATCGCGGACGCCGAGCTCGAGCGTGACCTGCGCTCGGCGCTCGCGCAGGTGGTCGAAAACGGCATCTACGGCCGCCTGCTTGCGACCTACCACATTCCCGAGGATGGTTCGCCCTTCCGATAGGACGGCAATCACTCAGGACAGTGCGAAAAGCGGTGGTGTGAGGCTTACTACAGAGTGATCGAACCGCCATCGACGGCGAGCGTCTGACCGGTGACAAAATCGCTCGCCGGCGATGCAAGAAAAATCAGCGCGCCAACCAGATCATCGGGCACCGCGCGGCGCTGAATGGCGCGGCTGCGGATAACCTCCTCGCTGAAATGCAGATTGTGCGGATTCTCCAGGACGGAGGGGCTTTCGACGAGGCCCGGCGCAAGGGTGTTGACGCATATGCCATCGGGGCCCAGCTCACGGGCAAGACACCGTGTCAATCCGACGATAGCGGCCTTGGATGTGACGTAGGCCGCCATGTCGCGCATGCCCTTGTAGGCCGTGCCCGAGCCGATATTGATGATCTTGCCCCGGGATTTCGCGCGCATCATCGGTGCAATGTGCTTGGCCATCAAGAACGGGCCTTTCACATTCACCGCCATGACACGGTCCCAAACGTCCGCGGGAACGTCCTGGAAGCCCGCGGGCGGCAGTTCGGCGAAAAGCGCGGCGTTATTCACCAGCACGTTCACTGGTCCGAGCGCCTCGGCGACCTCTCCGGCAAAGCGACGAACATCGTCCTCGTTGCTCACGTCAATCTGCCAGCTTTCAACGCGACAGCCTGACGCGTCGCGAATGGCGGCCGCGGTTTCGGTGCCGTCGCGAATATCGGCGATCGCGATATTCGCGCCTTCGGCGGCCAGGGCCTCTGAGAAGCTGCGGCCGATGCTGTAAGCGCCGCCGGTTACGACGGCAACGGTCCCGTCAAGGATGCCCATTTCAATTGCCCACTGGTTTCGATCTCCTGCCCTCGAGAACGCAGCTTACACGAACGCGCCAACCAACATGAGGGGCTGGGAAGCACCAGAAACGGCTCTCGGCTGGGATTCTCCGTGATCGGGCTGGTTGAGGCGTTGCCATATCGTGCCGCCACAAGGCAAGCTAGCCGCGACCTGGCGATCGTGAAGGCAGCCGCGTGGTCGGATAAGACCGGGATGGAGCGGCGCCGCGGAATTTAGGAGGAGGAGTGATCATATGACACGCATAGGTTCTGCTCTCGGCTTTTCCGTGGTTCCGTTGCTCGCCGGAGCGCTCGCCGCGATGGCGCCGATCACCACGAATGCCGAAACGTTCCGTTGGGGCGGTCGCACCGACCCGGCGACGATGGATCCCCACGCCCAGAACACCGCGCCCGTGCTGGGTTTTCTCAACAATGTCTACGAAGGGCTTGTACGCCGAGGCAAGGACATGGGCCTCGAGCCGGCGCTGGCCGAGAGCTGGGAGCCGATCGAAGGTGGATGGCGCTTCCACCTGCGGCGGGGGGTCAAGTTTCATAATGGCGAGGACTTCACGGCGGAGGACGTGCTGTTCACTTGGGAGCGCTCCAAGTCCGAGAGCTCGAGCGTCAGGTCGTTTCTCGCGAACTCCAGTGAAGCCCGCATCGTCGATGACTTCACGATCGACATCATGACCACCGCGCCGGCCATTTTCGTCGAGGGCATCGCCAACTGGATGATCCTGGACAAGGGCTGGGCGGAGGCGAACGGTACGCTCACGCCGGGTGGCGACGATAACTACGCGAACCTCAACGCCAATGGAACCGGCGCTTTCCGTGTCGCCGACCGGGACCCGGACGTGCGCACCGTGCTGGTGCCTTTCGAGGACTGGTGGGACACGGCCGAGCACAACATCACGGAGGCGATATTCACCCCGATCACGACCCAGGCAACACGACTCGCCGCGTTGCTGTCCGGCGAGATCGACTTCATGGAGCCGATTCCGCCCCAGGACGTCGACCGCGTCGCCTCGACCGAAGGCTTCAAGGTCCTGGAAGCGCCGGAAGCGCGCGTGATCTTCCTCGGCTTCCATCACGACGCCGAGGCACTCGCGTCCTCGGACCTTGGCGACGTCAATCCGTTCCAGGACGCACGCGTGCGCGAGGCGGTATATCACGCCATCAACATCGATCCGATCATAGACAGGATCATGCGCGGCCACGCCACGCCCGCCGGTCTGATCATCGATCCGACCATCAACGGCTTCAGGGACGAGCTCAACAGCCGCCGCGAGTTCAACCAGTCCCGGTCACGCGAGCTCCTCGCCGATGCCGGCTATCTTGACGGATTCTCCTTCGCGATGCGTTGTCCCAACAACCGCTACATCAACGACGAGCCGATCTGCACCGCCGTCGCCTCCATGCTGGCCCAGGTCGGGATCGAGGTGGACCTGCAGACCTTCCCCGTGCGGCAGTACTTCGGCGCCGAGGGGCCGCTCCGCAAGGGCGAGTTCGACATGTACATGCTCGGCTGGTCGCCGGGCACGTTCGACGCCGAGCACCCAATCCGGTTCCTCATGGCGACCCCAGGCGGCGGCGTGGGAAGCTGGAACTTCGGCGGTTACTCCAACGCGCGCGTCGATGAGCTGCTGCCGCGAATACAGGTGGAGCTCGACACGGCCGCGCGGCAGGCGATGATCGACGAGGTGCACACGATCCTGCGCGACGACGTCGTCTACGTCCCGCTGCACGTCCAGCCCCTTCTCTGGGCGGCGAAGGACAATATCGAGCTGAGCCAACGCGCGGACAATTTCCTCATCCTGCGCTGGATCACGGTCAACTGAACGGCAAACCAGGACGCCTCACCGGCCCGGGCCTAGCCGGGTATCAACACCGCGGCGCCCCGGATCCGGCCCGACCGCAGCCGGGCCAGGGCCTCGTTGGCGTCCTCCAGGGGGAAGGTCTCGATCTCGGTCCTGACCGGCACCCTAGGGGCCAGGGCGAGAAACGCCTCACCGTCGGCGCGCGTCAGATTCGCCACCGAGCGAACGGTGCGCTCCTGCCACAGCAGCCGATAGGCAAAGGCCGGAATGTCGCTCATGTGAATGCCTGCGCAGACGACCACTCCACCCTTGCGGACCGCGGCGAGAGCCATCGGCACCAGATCGCCCACGGGCGCGAACAGTATCGCGGCATCGAGCGGCTCCGGCGGCTCGGCCCCCGATGGACCCGCCCACACCGCCCCGAGCTCGAGCGCGAACCGCTGGGCGTCCTCGTCACCGGGCCGCGTGAAGGCGAACACTTTCCGATCCTGAAAGCGCGCCACCTGGGCGATGATGTGGGCGGCGGCGCCGAAGCCGTAGATGCCCAGGCGTTCGGCATCGCCCGCCATCCTGAGCGAACGGTAACCGATAAGCCCGGCGCAGAGCAGCGGTGCGGCCTCGGCGTCGGGATAGTTGTCGGGCAGGGCGAAGACGTAGCCCTCGTCCGCCACCGTAAGCTCGGCGTAGCCACCGTCGATGGTGTAGCCGGTGAAGCCCGGCTCATCGCATAGGTTCTCGTGGCCCGAACGGCAGTAGAAGCAACGGCCGCAGGTGTGGCCCAGCCAGGGAACGCCCACGCGCTGGCCGGCGGCGAGGTGGGAAACGCCCTCGCCCAGCTCGATCACCTCGCCCACGATCTCGTGTCCGGGGACGATCGGCCTCTTCGTGTCCGGCAGCTCGCCGTCGACCACGTGAAGGTCGGTTCGGCAGACGCCGCAAGCC
>JBHICL010000339.1:0-3996 GCA_046759605.1 Alphaproteobacteria bacterium
CGTCCTAGCGAATGCGGCGGACCGGAAGCGTCGTCGCCGACGCGGTGCCGGAGCGGGGACGCTCGGCCGGATAGGACGCGAAGAGCCGCCCCCACGGCGTGGCCATGAACTCGCGAATACGCGGCCGACCGATCAGAGGGTACCAGAGGAGGTCGTGGTAGATGTTCGAGGCAAATGGCGCCCAGCCCACCAGCGGCGAGTGGAGCAGGAGCCTCTCGAGCGGCCGCAGCGCGCCCCGGCGGATCAGCTGATCGCCCCACACGACCAGGCTTCGCTTGACGCGGAAGCCGAAGTGGACGCCCGCGACGTTCTCGCCGACCACGCGGATCTTGTCCGGGTCGCCCACCCCGAGGCCCATCTCGTGGCAGAGACGGATGTACGGGATGTCCAGCGGGTGGAATCCCATCATGCCCGCGGCGACGGCGTCCAGCGCGACCGAGTCGGCGCTCGCCAGCAGGTAGTTCTTGATGCGGGGGATCATCGTCCGCGGCCCCGCGCCGTCGCCGCACACCGTGCCGTCCATGACGCTGAAGACGACCGGGTGTAGCTCGCGCTGCATCAGCATCAGGTCCACCATCACCTCGTGGATGTACTTGTGGGCGTAATGGCGTACCTCCTTCAGCAACCCCCCGAAGCTGTTCTTGACGGCGCCGGTCGTGACCGTGTGCCCGTGGGTCTTGAGCGTCGGGAGATGCAGGACCTGCTTCCCGGGATAGAGCCGGGGGATCTCGATGCCCTCGGGGAAGAGCTGGTTGAGCCGCAGGAGCGGGGTCTTGAATCGAAACACCATCCACTCGGCCTCGTGCAAGGCGATGAACGGCAGACCGTACCGCTGGAGGACCGGCAGCCAGCGGTTGTTCGCCGCCCCCTTCCAGGGGTCCGTCACCACCGTCCTGTTCTCGACCGGGTACAGACGGCCCGCCGATGCGCCGTCCTCCAGGAGGGTGCGCAGCGCCCCCTCGAGCTGCCAGGGCGCCGTGGAGCAGGCGGGGAAGAACTTCGTCCACGAGAGGTTGAGCTTGATCAGGGTCTCCTGGCCCGTGCCGAGCACCTCGCGCGAGCCGGCCGATCGCATGACGCGGCCGTAGTCCTCGAGAACGGTCTCGGGCCTCGTGCGCACGACCGAGACGATCGCGGCCGCCATGTCCGTCCTTACCGGCCCGCGACGTAGACGATGAGGGCGCTCACCACGCCCCACGCCACGACGCTCGCGAGCAGCGGCGCGTCGCGGAACAGTGCGCGGGCGGGATTGTCCCCGCGATCGTGGCGGTAGACGAGGTAGAGATACCGGAAGATCCCGTACAGGACGAAGGGCAGCGTCAGGAGGAGCTTGTCCGTGTGGAACTTCTCGATCGTCTCCTCGCTCACCGTGTACAGGGTGTACGCGACCACCGTCGCCGAGGTCACGATGCCGATCATCATGTCCAGGAAGGGGGGACTGTAGTCCGTGAGGACGCGCCGGTGGCGGCTCGCGCCTTCGGCGAGCGCGAGCAGCTCGCCCCGCCGCTTGCTGAACCCGAGGAACAGCGCGAGGAGCAGCGTGCAGATCAAGAGCCAGTGGCTCATCGTCACGTCGATGACAACGGCGCCCCCGACGACGCGCAGCACGAAGCCAGTGGCGATCGCGAAGACATCGACGATCACCACGTGCTTGAGCCACTTCGAGTACGCGAGCATCAACAGCACGTAGGCGCTCACCACGACCCCGAAGGGCGCCCGCAGCGCGAAGGCCCCGGCCACCGCGGCGAGCATCAGGAGCGCGGCGGCCGCCACCGCGGTGCCGACCGGGAGGGCCCCCGAGGCGGCCGGGCGCGACCGCTTCCGGGGGTGTTCCCGGTCCTCGTCGCGATCGATCACGTCGTTGATCAAGTACACGCCCGTGGTCGCGAGGCAGTACAAGCCGAAGGCCAGGGCGACACTCTCGACGGACTCGCGGTCCGTCAGCCGCTTCGCGAAGAGCAGGGCGGCGAAGAGGAACGCGTTCTTGCTCCACTCCCAGGGGCGGGCGGAGACGATCAGGAGACGCAGGGACGCCGCCGCCCCCGAGTGCCGGAGGAGGGCCCACGCCTCGACCTGGGGTTGGGCGAAGATCCTCACGACCTAGGCCCGGGCCTCGGGCTGCACATCGCCGGCTCCGCGAGGAGCGGGCTCGTTGTGCCCCGGGCCGGTCGAGTCGAGCGGGGCGTCCACGGCCGTGAGGCGCACGCCCTGCGGGCTGAGCCGCGCGTACTCGAACCCGAGCCAGAGGAGGAAGAAGAGCCCCATCTGGATCGACGCCATGTAGAAGAGGGGAAGGAGCTCGTCCGACATGAGCTCGAAGGCGTAGCCGGCCGCCATGATGAAGGTGAGCACGGCCATTTCGATGAGCCGAACGCCGTCGGTGCGCTCGCTCCGCCACGGCAGGAGCACCAGCAGCACGAGGAAGGAGTAGTAGTAGCCCGTGGGGGAGAGCGCGTAGAAGACGAGGGGCACCGCGTACATCACGCTCTCGAGGGGGCCCGCCCGGCGGATCAGGGGAAGGGCCGCGAGCAGGTACAGCATCGAGACGAGGGGGAGCACGTACGGCGCGGGGCGCGCGGCCTTGGCCGCTTCGTGCTCGACATACACGTGGCCCTCGGCGTCGAGGTGCCACGGTGCCGAGTGGTAGACGATCAGCGAGCCGAGCCCCACGTTGTTGATGAAGGGGGTCTGGCTGTGCGCCCAGATCTTGGCGGCGAACTCGGGAACGTGCGGGCTCCGCGCGCCCCAGAGGGCGACACTCACCGCGACGACGAGCACGAGGCCGAGGGCGGCACGAAGGCAGCGCTCGAGGGTGTCGTCGCGCGTCCGGGCAACTCGGCTCTGGACCCACTTGATCCCGAGCGGGATCACGAACAGGAGCGGAAAGATCCGGGCGACCGCCGCGTAGCCGAGCAGAAGGCCGGCGGTGGTTCCCGCCCCGCGTGCGAACGCCGCGACGCCGCCCAGGAGCGCGGCGATCCAGTCCCAGCGGAGCACGGAGCCGCCGATGAAGTCGAACCGCGCGAAGAAGCTCAGGGCGAAGAAGGCGAGCGTGAGCGCCGTGGGCATCTCCCCGAAGGCCCGCCGCACGAAGGCGAAGGCGATGATGATCGCGAGGTAGTCGAGCGAGGTCAGCAGCGTGAGGGTGAACGCGTTCGCCGGGAGCCACCGGACGAGCAGGTGCAGCAGCACCGCTCGGGATGGCGGGTCGTTGTAGCCCTGATCGACAAAGAGCCCTCGCCACTCGCGGATGTGCGGGCCGAAGAAGTTGAGGTCGCGCTGGAAGGCGAGCCAGCGATCGCTCGAAAACCGGGCGCGGACCCGCTTGGCATCGATGGTGTCCACGCCTCGCAGCCCGTAGCCCATCAGGTCGCGCACGTGGGTGACGTAATCGAAGGCGCCGAGGTCGCGCCCGGCGACGAACGTGGCCTCGTAGAGCCCGGAGTAACCGAGCTCCGGGAGGTACTTGGCCCCCATGAAGTAGTGAAAGGCGTCCCAGTAGTGGATGTGGTCGTAGTGGTTCGCGTGAAAGACCCCGAAGTTCGGGTAGCTGAGCACCGCGGCCACGAGCACGCCCAGGACGAGAAGCCGCAGCCGGCGGGAGAGCGGCGTGCCCGCGGCGAGCGAGAGAAAGATGCCGCCGAGGACGACGAGGAGGACGAGTCGAGCCGACCGGAAGCCCTGGTAGAGTTCCATATTGGAGCCAGCTGGCCCTCACAGATTCAGGATTCGTGCCAAGACCTACAGGTGAGGACTACGTGCGGTCGAGCGGGGCGTTGGAGATGCCAAATTGGCAGCCGACGGCTCGAACTGGCACGGAGCCAGAGCATCGAGTTTCAAAACTCTTCGAGCTTCGGGTGCTCCCGGCTCGTGAAGGCGCCGAGGCCCAGCGCGCGGGCATTGCCGTGGCAGGACTCGCACGTGCGCGAGGCGCGCACGACCGTGTGCGGGACGATCGGGTTGTGGGCGAAGCCGAGCTTGCGGAAGGCGTACTCG
>JBHICL010000340.1:0-3995 GCA_046759605.1 Alphaproteobacteria bacterium
TCCAGGGCATTCTCGGTGGTCAGGTCGCGGCCGGGTTCGCCGATGGCGGCCACGAGCTCGACCTCGTAATGAAGGTCCATGGTGGCCGGTGGATAGGCGACTGTGGCGCCGTCGGGAACGATGGCGTCCGCCGGCTTCATGAAGAAGAACGGGGGCTCGCGCTCATCGACGCCCATCTCCCGTGCGTGGGCGCCATAGTTGCGACCGACGCAATAGATGCGCCGGACGGGAAATCGGGTGTTGGTCCCGGCGATGGAGACGCTTGGCAACTCCCACAACGGTATGGCGTATTGCATGGGATAGATGCCCCTCCCGCGGTTGCTACGAACTTGGAATACACGGAATATTTCGTCGACGATGGCGAGCGGCCAAGACGTTCATGCCGGGCGAGCTCGCGGACTCAAGCGGCTTCCGCCGGCACGTCGGGGAGCTTCAGGCCGAGATCGCGCTCGACAAGCTCACGTGCCCGGGCGACGTAGTCGGCGCGCATTTCTTCGTTCGTACGCTGCTTGATGCCCAGGCGCCGAAACGTGGCGTTGTTAGGGGACCTGTCCCGTCCAAAGAACGGCGGCAGATGCGGGAAGAATCGATCGATGACGTCCTGGACCTCGACTTCTCCGTCCTCGGTCTCGAGAAGGTCGGTGGTGAGGTCATGGCCGAACTGCGCGTGAAAGCGCTCCTCGGGCATGGTCATGCGTGCGAGATTGCGCAGCGGATGGAAGCTGCAGTGCAGCAGGTCCTCGACCTGAAGGATCTCGGCCAGATCGCCAAGAAGCTTGATCACGCAAAAGTCGGTCCACGTCTTGAGCGGGAAGTCGAAGATCGAAAGCGGCTCCTTGACACCTCCCGGCATCAGCTCCGCTTCGGGAACGCCGATCTGGAGACCCAGTTCCTTGAACCGGACGTGATGACCGTACTCCTCCATGGCTACGCGACAGGTGAGCCACTTCGCATACGGTGTGGGCGCAAGACCGATTGCCGGCTCGTCGAAGACCTGGGCGCCGTACAGCTCGTTGATCGCGTGGCTGCGAACGATCTTGCGAACCGCGGTCTTGTATTCCTCGGACTGTTGGTTGAACTCCTCGATCGTCTTGACGGCAGGGTGGTCGGCTGCGTTCATTCATCCCTCCCCTAAACGACCGGCTCGCTGCTGAAGGCCTCGAGGTCCGTTTGGAGCTCGGCGAACCGAGCGGTGAACTCCCGATCCACGGCTTCGGCCAGGTCGGCGACCGCCCAATCGCGGTCGGTCCTCACAATGCGCGCGACCGGACGGGGCTGCGCGAACAGGAAGACCTCGCGTCCCCGCACACCGAACAACTGCCCGGTGATCCGTTGAGCCGCCGGAGAGCACAGATAGGCGACGAAAATGGCGACGTGGTCCGGCGATACCCGTAGCGCCTGTTCCTTATAGCGGGCCTGGTCGTCGTTGGCCGGCCGGATGATCTCCGTGACTCGGGTGGCGGCGAAGGGGGCGACGGCGTTGCAGGTGACGCCCGAGCGCGCCATGTCGAGCGCGAGCACGCGGGTCATGCCAAACAGACCCGCCTTGGCGCTGGCGTAGGCGATCTGAGCGTAGTTGCCATAGAGACCCGCCGTGGAGACGATGTTGACGATCCGTCCCCTGTCGTAGCCGCTACCGCCCGGTCCGCCCGCCTTGGTCCGCTCGCGCAGGACGGGCGTCGCTGCATTGGCGAGATAGAAGGCGGTCGACAGGTTGGCGGCGAGTACCGCCTCCCAATCCCGAGGCGCGGCCTTGAACACGAAAGCGTCTCTCAGAATTGCCGCGTTGTTTACGAGGATGTCGAGACCGCCGAGGCGTTCCACCGCGAGACCCACCACCGCCGCGGCGGTACCCGGGCTCGCCAGCGATTCCGTGTAGGCAAGCGCACCGTCGCCGAGCTCCCGGGCAAGGTCGTTGGCAACGGCCGGGTCGACGCCATCGCCCGAGATGGACGTGCCGCTGTCGGCGATGACCACCCGGGCGCCGCGCCCGTAGAGCGCGCGGACGATAGCGTCGCCGATACCGCGTGCACCGCCGCTTACGACGGCGACACGGCCGGCCAGCTCGTCGCTTGCCCTCACGTCGTCCTCTCGGTGTCCGGTTTGTCGGCCTCAGTGTAGAACGCATCGGCGTGGATATCACGCGGCAGCATGCCGCGGCCGGCGAGCAGGGCCTCGGCCGCCTCGACCATCGGCGGCGGGCCCGCGAGGTAGGCCTTGCAGCCGTCGAAATCATGGAACCGCCGGGCCACTCTTTCGTGAACGAACCCTGTGGGGCGATGGGTCGCCCGGGTCGGTTCCGAAAGCACGATCTCGAAGTCGAAGGTGTCATGCCTCGCCGCCAGCTCGTTCAAGCGGTCCTCCATGTAGACATCGCGCTCGTCGCGCACGCCGAAGAACATGGTGATGGGCTGGCGCATCCCCTTGACCAGGGCGGTCTCGACCACCGACAGCACGGGCGCCAGGCCCGAGCCACCGGCGACGGCGATGATCGGTCCCGTGTGCAGCTCGCGCAGATAGGACGTGCCGTACGGGCCGTCCACGCCAACCCGCTCGCCCACGGTCAACGCGTTCGCGACATAGGGGCTGGTGGCGCCTCCCGATATGCGCCGAATGTGAAACTCGAGCTCGGGCCGGTCCGGCCGATTGGCCATGGAGTATTCCCGCGCCGGTCGGTCGCCGAACGTGACGAAGGCATATTGACCCGCCGAGAACGTGTAAGGTCCCCCGGCATCGATGCGCAGACGGATCCGCCGTATGTCGTGCGTGGCGTCCTCGATGTTCGATACGGTACATGCCAGCTTGCGGTTCGGGTGGGCGACCACCTCGTCCGCTTCCAACCAGGCGACCTCCGCATCGTCCCATACGACGGCCCGGCAGGCGAGGATGAGACCGCAGCTCCGCTCTTCGTCGGTCAGCGCAAACTCCGAGTACGGCGTGAGATCGACGTCACCGGAATGGAGGTGTGATTTGCACGAGCCGCAATTGCCGGATTGGCAGCCATGGGGGTACGGCACGCCCTGGCGCAGTGCGGCGGCCAGGATCGTCTCGCCCACCTCCACGGCGATCGGCTCGGGGTGCTGTCGGATCTTAACCCGGTAGGTCATGTGCCACCCGCGCTCGGCACGCCGCTCCGAACGCGTCGAAGAGCACCGTCGAGAACGGATCTCTGTCGAGATGGCCGCGCTCCTCGTGCACCCTCCATCCCCGACCCGCGCTCCTCGGCGCGGGCTCGCAAGGTAATGTACATGTCGCGGAGCCGCGGTCCAGCGTGCGGCGCCGTCAGTCTCTCTCGATCCCAGTGCGGAGCCTCGGATCGACCAGACTGAACAGGTCGTCGTCGAGCTCGACCCCGAAGCGGGCGCCGACCAGGGCCACATCCACCACCTGATTCTGGGGGTCGACGACCCGCCAGCCGACGAGACGTATTGGGTCGTCGGTGAACTCGAGCGTTATCGATCCGGCGTCCGGGTCCTCGGTGTCCACCACGGTGACCCTGAGCGATGATGGGTCGCGCGCAAAGCCTGTGATCGTAAGCCCGTCCCTCAGGTCCACGCGCTCGCGCAGGAGGAAATGCGCCGGCGTCCTCGTGACGGGCAGAAAGCTGGTCTGCTGGAGCTTGCTGTCGTAGTACATGAGCAACCGGCCGCTCGCGACCATGAGGATCGGGACCGGTGGCGCGTACTCGATTCGTAGATCACGGGGGCGCGACAGGTAGATCCGGCCCTCGGCGATGCCGTTCGCGGACAGCTGGACGAACCGGCTGTCCATAGTGCCGATACCGTTCAGGTAGCTCTCGATACGGGCAATATCCGCCTCGTCCCGGGCGGTCAGCTGGATCTCGCTCGGGGCGGCGGCCGCGAGCAGCGGCACGGCGAAGAGAACGCGCCCGAGCGAGCGCAGGCGTCCGGCTGGCGAGGTCATGGCGTCTAGATAGGAAGTGCGGTGCCGCGTGTCGATTCCCATTTGCGGAGCCAACAAAATCAAGGGGTTAG
>JBHICL010000341.1:0-3994 GCA_046759605.1 Alphaproteobacteria bacterium
AGCTACTTCAGCTCTCGGGCGTAGGTGTCGGTCTCGGGGACCCGATCGATGAGGCCGCGCTCCTTGAGGAACGTTGCGAACCGCCGGTAGCGGCCTTCGTCGAGCGCGGCCGGACGCAACGCGAAGCGGGGCAGGGTGTCGCGCCAGGCGCGCCGGTTGAGCTCGTCGTCCAGCTCCTCGCGTCCCTTGATGAACAGTTTCCAGGACTCGTCCGGGTGGTTGATCAGGTATTGCGCCCCCGCCTCAACGGCCCGCAGGAAGGCCCTGAGCCGCGGGTCCTCGAGCCTGTCGCTGTGCGCGACCAGGATGAGCTCGTCATAGGCCGGCACGCCTTCCTCCTCCAGGTAGAAGGCGCGCCCGGGGCGCCCCTCGATGTCCATCTGGTTCAGCTCGAAATTGCGGAACGCCCCGATGACCGCGTCGACATGACCGGCCATCAACGACGGGGACAAGGAAAAGTTCACGTTCACCAGCTCGACGTCGGTGAGCGCCAGGCCGTGCCTCGCCAGCATGGCGCCCAGGAGCGCGTCCTCGAAGCCGCCGACCGAGAAGCCGACCTTCTTCCCCTTGAGGTCCGCGATCGATTCGACGGGTCCATCGGCGAGAACGACCACCGAGTTGAGCGGCGTGCCGACGAGCGTGCCGATGCGCGTGAGCGGCAGCCCTTCGTTCACCTGTAAGTGAAGCTGCGGCTGGTAGGAGATGGCGATGTCGCCCTTTCCAGCCGCCACCAGCTTCGGCGGGTCGTTCGGATCGGCGGGCGCGATGAGCTCGACCTCGAGACCCCGTTCGGCGAAGTAACCGCGCTCGAGCGCCACGAACAGCGGCCCATGGTCGGGATTGACGAACCAGTCCAGCAGCACTGTGAGGCGTTCCGCGGCGCCGGCGGGAACGGCCTGCATCCACAGCGCCATGCCGATCAGAAGGAATGTCAGGAGCTTGGGTAATGGGAGAAACGACATTCAGGCCACTCCGGTTTTTCTGCTGGGGTCGGTTTCCGGCTGCCATGGGAGAGCGCGGCGAAGCAGGAAATCGACAGTGAAGTAGATCGTCACGGCGACGAGCGCGAGCGTGAAGAGGGCGGCGAACATCGCCGCCGTCTGCACCCGGCCGTTCATGAGCAGCATGTAGTAGCCGAGCCCGGCCGAGGCGCCGACCCACTCGCCGACGACGGCGCCGATGGGCGCCACCGCCGCCGCTACCCTGAGGCCGGAAGCCAGGGCCGGCAGCGCCGCCGGCAGGCGGACGTGGCGCAGCGTCGTCCAACGTGACGCGTTCATGGTCCGCGCGAGGTCGAGCCAACCGGGATCGGTGCGCCGCAGCCCGTCGAAGAAGGTGGCCGTCACGGGGAAGTATATGATCAGGGTCGCCATCGCCACCTTCGGGGCCATGCCATAGCCGAACCACAGCACCAGGACCGGCGCCAGCGCGAAAACGGGGATGGCCTGGCTCACCACGAGGACCGGCAGCAGCCAGCGCCGCGCCGGACGAAAAGACGCCATGGTGAGGGCGCTGGTGACGCCGAGGATAGTGCCGAAGGCGAGCCCGAGCAGTATTTCACCCACGGTAACCGCCGCGTGTCCCAGTAGAACGTCGCCACGCTGGTAGAAAGCCTCCAGAACGAGGCGCGGTCCCGGCAGAATGAAGCTCTGAACGCCGGTCAGCCATACGACCGTCTGCCAGCCGATGAGGAGGCCCGCGAAAATGATGACCGGGCGCGCCAGGCTCATGACAGTTCTCCGCCGGCCGAACGCAGGCGCGACAACAGCTCGCCCTGCAGACGCAGGATCCGTGGGTCCGCCGGATCGCGCGGCGCATCGCCCTGGGGCAGCAAGGCCTCGTCCAGCTCGGCCGGCCGTCCGGCCATTACGTGAATGCGATGGCCGAGGCGCAGGGCCTCGAGCGGATCGTGGGTGATCAGCAGCACCGTTCTGCCAACGAGCAGCTCCGCGGCGAGGTCCTGCAGCCGGGAACGCGTGATCGCGTCGAGCGCCGAGAACGGCTCGTCCATCAGCACGACCGGACGATCCTCCATGAGAGTTCGCGCCAGCGCGACGCGCTGCCTCTGCCCGCCCGACAGCGTGGCCGGGCGCTGGCCGGCCAGGCGATCGAGACCCACGCGCGAAAGCAGCGCGCGAGCGCGCTCGCGATCCATCGGCTGCCGGCGGAGGCTCGCGCCGAGGGCCACGTTCTCCGCGCTCGTTCGCCACGGCAAAAGCAGGTCCTGCTGAGCCATGTAGGCGATCATGCCGTCGAGCCGCGCGCCGCCGTCGGCGGTTATGCTCGTGCCCGCGGATGCGGCGGCCAGCCCGGCGATCATGCGCAGGAGGCTGGTCTTGCCGACGCCGCTGGGACCCAGGACGCAGGTCCATCTGCCGGCTTCCAGGTCCATGTCGAGGTCGGCAAAGAGGGGTGCGCCGTCGTATTCGAGGCTGGCGCCCTTGACGTGCACGGCCGGTGGCGCTTCGCCTTCACCCGGAAGAACCGCGCTCGTTGCCTTCGGGCGATGGTTTGTCGGGGTTTGGGTGCCGCTTGGAGCCATGACCTCACTCGTCCCTACGCCGGCGTTATCCGGTTCAGGTTCAAGGGGTCGTCCCTATTCGACGGGACCTCTCAGCCGCGATTGGCTCCCCCCGGTGGGCGCGCCGAATATGTGCGGTGGCCCGGAGCGAGTCAAGCCGGGGCCACGGCGTGGTAATTGACGCCGTACCCGCGGCCTCCTAACTCTTTCAGACGGTATCGGCCGGTTGCGAGGGCCGGCGCCGGAGAATATCAGGGGTTTGCAGGATGACGCTGAGACTGCTTGCCCGGGCCGTCGCGTTCGTTCTCGCGCTGACCGCGCCGACGATCGCCTCGGGGCTCGCCGCACAGGAGTTCGAGCGCTCGGAGCTCGAGATCGTCTCCGGCCCGGAACGTTATCGCTTCAGCGTCGAGGTGGCGGTAACGCCCGGACAGAAGGCGCAGGGGCTGATGTTTCGTCAGAGCCTGGCCGCGGACGCGGGCATGCTGTTTCTCTATGACCGGGAGAACATCCACACGATGTGGATGCGCAATACATTCGTGCCGCTCGATATGTTGTTCATCACGTCCGACGGGAGGATCGCTCACATCGTCGAGCGCACCATACCTCAGTCCATCCAACAGATTTCATCGCGGGTGCCGGTGAGCGCCGTTCTCGAGGTCAACGCCGGCACCGTTCGACGCCTCGGGATCCGGGTCGGCGACCGGGTCCTCCATCCGCGCGTCGGCGGCTAGTAGGGCAGCGTCAGCGATACCTTCGAGCCCATTGTGGCCTTTTTCAGCGACTCCCAGTCCACGCCCGTCGCCAACATACAGCTGACGCCGTTCGGCATCGTGACGATGATGGTCCACGACGTCCCCGTCTTGCTCGACAACACCTCGAGCACGCCGCCGTTGCTGGCCAGGCCCATTGCGACCGGCGCCTCGGAGTACTTCTTCAGCAGGTGCGCGAGGGCATCGCCGCGGTTCGCGCACGTGCGTGGCTGCGCTGCGTCGCTGGCGGTCGCTATAAGCCCTACCGCTAGCCCGAACAGGATGCCAATAGTCCGAAACATTCCAGCCTCCATCGGCTGCTAGCTGGCAATAAAGCGCCAACAGCATGATGATGCTGGGTGCACCGTTAACATTTAATGAATGGGAATTTTGCTAGACGCCACTTGTTGAGCTTTTGCTTGCCTTGTGAGTCAAGCCCTTTAATTCATTGGATTATTCTCTTTTGCGGCAAATTGTGATGCCGTCTCCTACAGGCAGCATGCTGAGAGACACGCGCTGGTCGGCGTGCACTTTGCGGTTGAACGCTTTGATCGCGGCGGTCAGTGGATCTGTCCTTCTCGGGTCCGCGGCGGCGCCGCTCCAGAGCACGTTGTCGATCAGCATCGCGCCTCCGGGTCGTAACAGCTCCAGGCATCGCTCGTAGTAGACCTCGTAGTTTTCCTTGTCGGCGTCGATGAAGGCGAAATCGAAGCTTTCGGCC
>JBHICL010000342.1:0-3989 GCA_046759605.1 Alphaproteobacteria bacterium
AGGACGTCGTTGGTCCAGAGGATCATCTTGTCGTAGCCGGCCCGACGGGCAAACGTCACGCACTCGGCGACGAGGCGCGTGCCGATGCCGAGACCGCGCGCCCGGGGCTCCACCAGCAAGAGATGCAGCCTGGCCACGCCGTCGCCCGCATTCCTGACCATGACCGAGCCCGTAGGCTCGCCATCGATCTCGGCGATCCAGCAGCGCTCTTTCCTCGGATCGTAGTTCTTGATGAACGTCGAGACGATATCGGCGCAGTACGCCTCGAAATCCTCCTCCCAGCCATATTCCTCGGCGTAGAGAACGCCGTGACGTTGAACGATCCAGCCCATGTCCCCCGGCCGGTGCGGGCGCAGGACGTATGGTTCCCTTCCTTCGGGCGCGGATCCCAGAACGCTCTCTATGGCCTGCATCGCCTTGATGAGCCGGGTCTGGTCTTCGGATGTCAGACCGCCGAGCATCTCGCTCATCCTGTCTCGGGAACGTCCGTCGAGCACCGAGAAGGCGCTCCTCCCCTCCCCCGTCAGGCGGAGAAGAGCGCGCCGACCGTCTTCGGGGGAGCGTGTCCTGTCGATCAGACCGGCACGTTCGAACCCGGCCAGGATCCGGCTCATATACCCGGCGTCGAGCTCGAGCTCTCTTGCCAGCTCAGCGGCCGTGGCCTCGTCGCGGTGCGCGAGCTCGTAGATCACGCGCGCCTCGGTCAGCGAGAACCGGCTGTCCAACAGGCGTTCGCCCAGCACGCCGATCCGCCCCGTGTAGAAGCGGTTGAACCGGCGCACGTCCTCGACGCGCCGATGGAGTTCCTGGTCGGCCATAACACTTGACTATAGCAACGAGATAGTTGCTTTTGTCAACGGAATTCGTCCCGGCACCCGGCGCGAAAGCCCGCGAACTTCCCGCCAATGACTGCCGGACGTGACAGTTGCCGAGACCCAGGCCAGTCGATACTGTCACGGAAGTTACGATGATATACACCTATGGCGGAGGGACCCGGCACCGGCGCCGCTTGCGCCGCTGGCCGGCAAAAATCCCGACCTACGAAAGGGGAGGTCTATGCACGTACGTAAATCCATCGGCATAGCGGCGGCCGCGGCCATGTTCGCCGGTGCCGGCACGACGGCCCAAGCCCAGACCAAGATCGCGTGGTGGCATGCCATGGGCGGCGCCCTTGGCGAGAAGGTCGTCGAGATCGCGGAGGGCTTCAACGCGTCGCAATCCGAATACGTGGTGGAGCCCGTTTACAAGGGCAACTACACCGAGACGATGACGAGCGCCATCGCCGCGTTCCGCGCCAAGGAACAGCCGCATATCGTGCAGGTGTTCGAGGTCGGCACGGCGAGCATGATGGCGGCCGACGGCGCCATCTATCCGGTCTATCAGCTCATGGCCGACGCCGCCGAGCCTTTCGATCCGGCCAACTATCTCTCCCAGGTGACGGGCTACTACACGGACCCCGAGGGCAACATGCTCTCCATGCCGTTCAACAGCTCGACGCCGGTGCTCTACTACAACAAGGATCTGTTCCAGAAAGCCGGTCTCGATCCGAACAGCCCACCGGGCACCTGGCCCGAGGTCGAGGAAGCGTCGCGCGCCCTTCAGGCTGCGGGCGTTCCGTGCGGGTTCACGACGGCATGGCAGTCCTGGGTGCAGATCGAGAACTTCAGCGCCTGGCATGACGTGCCGATCGGGACGATGTCCAACGGCTTCGAGGGGATTAAGACGGAATTCACCTTCAACAGCCCGCCGCACGTCAAGCACATCTCGGCGTTGGGCGAATGGCAGAAGGAGAAGATCTTCGACTACGGCGGCCGGCGCGGTGACTCGGCCTCGAAGTTCTACACGCAAGAGTGTGGCATGTACATGCAGTCCTCGGCCGGCTACGCCGGTGTCAAGAGGAGCGTCGAAGGCCAGTTCGAGTTCGGCGTGGGCATGCTGCCGTACTGGCCCGATCTGGTCTCGGAGCCGCAGAACTCGATCATCGGCGGCGCGACCCTCTGGGTCCTGCAGGGGCACGATGCGGAGGAGTACAAGGGAGTCGCCAAGTTCTTCAGCTATCTTTCCGGGGCCGCGGTGCAGGCCGATTGGCATCAGTTCACGGGCTACCTGCCGATCACGAATGCGGCCTTCGAGCTGACCAAGGACCAGGGCTTCTATCAAGAGAACCCAGGGACAGACGTGGCGATCATGCAGATCACGAACAAGGCGCCGACGGCCAACTCGAAGGGCCTGAGGTTCGGGAACTACGTCCAGGTCCGCGACATCATCAACGAAGAGCTCGAAGCCGTATGGGCCGGGCAGAAGTCGGCCCAGCAGGCGCTGGACGCCGCCGTGGAAAGGGGCAACGCGCTGCTCAGGCGGTTCGAGCAAGCCAACAAATAGGTCCAAGACCGCATAATGCCGGGGCCGTCCAAAAAGCGGACGGCCCCGCGCCTCTCACGGCGAGAGCGGCGGCACCATGATCAAGCGCGTTACGTTCAATAATCGGATACTTCCGTACCTTCTGCTGGTTCCGCAAATCGCGATCACCATCATTTTCTTCATCTGGCCGGCGGCCCAGGCGCTGTTTCAGTCCTTCCTGCTCGAGGATGCATTCGGTTTAAAAACCCAGTTCGTCTGGTTCGAAAACTTCACCGCCCTGTTCGGCGACCCGCTCTACCTCGACTCGTTCTCCGTCACGCTCATCTTCTCGGCCGCCACGACGGCGCTGGCGATGTCTTCGGCCTTGCTGTTCGCGGTCATGGCGGACCGGATTATACGGGCGGCGACCACCTACAAGACTTTCCTTATCTGGCCCTATGCCGTGGCGCCGGCGATTGCCGGCGCGCTGTGGTTCTTCGTGTTCAACCCGTCCATCGGGATCGGCGCATACACCCTCAAGGCGCTCGGCTATGACTGGAACCATCAGCTCAATGGGGGCGACGCCCTCGTCATGGTGATCGTCGCGGGCGCCTGGAAGCAGGTGAGCTACAACTTCCTGTTCTTCCTGGCAGGGCTTCAGGCGATCCCGCGGTCGCTTATCGAGGCGGCGGCGATCGACGGGGCCCGCCCAATGAAGCGGTTCTGGACCGTCGTCTTTCCGCTCTTGAGCCCGACGACGTTCTTTCTGCTGGTCATCAACCTGGTCTTCTCGTTCTTCGAGTCCTTCGGAATCGTGCACGCGACGACCGCGGGCGGACCGGTGCGGGCCACGACGATCCTCGTCTACAAGGTCTTCAACGATGGGTTCATCGGCCTCGATCTGGGCAGCTCGGCGGCGCAGTCGGTGATCCTGATGTTCATCGTGATTGCCCTCACCGTCATCCAGTTCCGCTATATCGAGAGGAAGGTCCAGTACTGATGGTCGAGAACCGGCCCCTGCTGAGCTTCGCGACGCATGCGGTGCTGCTCCTGGGCATCCTGGTCATGGGCTTTCCGGTCTGGGTGACTTTCGTCGCCTCGACCCATGATATCCCGAGCATCATGTCCGGGCGCATCCCCCTGTGGCCCGGCGAGTTTCTGTGGGAGAACTACGGGACCGTGCTGGCCCAAGGCAACGAAAAGGCCGGCTCGATCCCCGTCGGTCGGATGATGTTCAACAGCCTGATCATGGCACTGTCCATCGCCATCGGTAAGATCGCGATCTCCATCATCTCGGCCTACGCCATCGTCTACTTTCGTTTCCCGTTCCGGATGGCCTTCTTCTGGGTGATTTTCCTGACCCTGATGCTGCCGGTCGAGGTGCGCATCGTCCCCACCTTCGAAGTCGTTGCGAACCTCGGGATGCTCAACTCCTACGCCGGTCTCAGCATCCCGCTCATCGCCAGCGCGACGGCCACATTTCTGTTCCGCCAGTTCTTCCTGACCGTGCCGGACGAACTCGCGGAGGCGGCGCGGATCGACGGCGCCGGTCCGCTCAAGTTCTTCCGGGACATCCTGCTACCGTTGTCGCGAACCAACATCGCCGCCCTGTTCGTGATCCTGTTCATCTTCGGCTGGAACCAGTATCT
>JBHICL010000343.1:0-3985 GCA_046759605.1 Alphaproteobacteria bacterium
GGGATTCGAGAACTACCGGGGCTTGCTGGAGCGGCTGGTCGCGGACTGACCGCCGGCGTCATGGCTACGGCGGGGCAGCGTGACGTATACCTCGAGCATGCCTGGTATCGCGGACCGAGAGGTATACAAAGTAAATAATAACAATAAGTTGTACATGGTTCCGGCCGAAACGGCTTGTCACATCCCCGTGGGCCACGTAGCATGAGACTGCGAACAGGAGACGTTACCGCGCGGCGACCCCGAACGCGCCGACGCGCCCGTAAGCGAAGCTTTTTTTCGGTTCCGGCAGGACACGGTGCGAAGACGGGATCTCCGGCACGCCGAGCGTGCTCCTCGGATGTCGTGCGCTGCGGAGGAGCCGTCATGACCCAGTCGGTCGTCGAGTGCAAAAACGTTTGGAAGGTGTTTGGTGACCGCGCCGACGAGGCGGTCACCGAAATTCAAAACAGAGGTCTCTCGAAATCGGACGTGCTGGAAGAGTTCGCCTGCGTCGTTGGCGTCGTCGATGCTTCGTTCACTGTGGAGCAAGGCGAGATCTTCTGCATCATGGGGTTGTCGGGCAGCGGCAAGTCGACCCTGGTGCGCCACATCAACCGGCTCATCGAGCCGACCGCCGGCGAGATCCTGATCAACGGCGAGGACATCAACGAAAAGAACCAGGAGCAGCTCCGCCAGATCCGTGCCGAGAAGATCGGCATGGTGTTCCAGAATATGGCGCTCTTCCCGCACCGCACCGTGCGCGACAACGTTGCGTTCGGGCTGGAAGTGCGGAACGTGAACAAGGAAAAGCGTCACGCCGAGGCCGAAGAGAAGCTGAAGCTGGTGCACCTCGACGCGTGGGGAGACCGCTATCCCACCGAGCTTTCGGGTGGCATGCAGCAGCGGGTCGGTCTTGCGCGAGCGCTGGCCGCCGACCCGGACATCCTGTTGATGGACGAACCGTTCAGCGCCCTTGATCCGCTCATTCGGCGGCAGCTCCAGGACCAGTTTCTCGATCTTTCGAAGGTGATGAATAAGACCACGCTCTTCATCACCCACGACCTCGACGAGGCGATCCGGCTCGGGCACCGCATCGCCATCATGAAAGACGGGGTATTCGTGCAGATCGGTACGCCGGAGCACATCATCACCGAACCCGCCGACGACTATGTGGCGGACTTCGTCCAGGGGATTTCGCGGCTCAAGCTGGTTTTCGCCCACACGGTCATGGTGCCGATCGACGAGTACCGCGCCGGCAACGGACAGGATCTGGCGGATTGTCCCACCACGCATGGAGAAGCCGATCTCAACGAGCTGATCGACCTCGCCGTCGAGACGGACAAGCCCATCGTCGTGGAAGAGGACGGCGAACCGGTAGGGGTGGTGACGCGTCGAGCATTGCTTAGAGGGATTCAGGGAGGCGAATGACATGGCAACCCAGGCAGAGATCCAGGCGCCGCCAGGAGTGCTGGAGCACGACGCGGACGAGCTCCAGCAGATGTTCGTCGGTGAGAACGTCGACTACTACGCTCGTCAGTTCGAGCGCCTGGCTCAGCGTGGCGTCACCATCAACTGGGCCGCAGCTGTGTTCGGACCGCTGTGGGCCGCCAGCAGGGGCCTGTGGGCCTTGTTCTGGGCCGGCGGCGCCGTTCAGCTCCTGGCGTTGATCGCCATCGCCCGGGGCATTTGGGGCGGATCGGAGGAAGAAGCAAACAGCGGCACCCTGTTTCTCGGCATTCTGGTGCTGCTCGCCGTCGTGGCGGCCTATGGTGTTTCAGCCAACTGGGCTTATCAGCGGCAATTCGTCCGCTGGCGAATCGATCGCACGCTGAGCGCCGGGCTGAACCGGACCTATACCGTGGCCTCGGCGGCCCTCGTCGCCTTCGTCTATTCCCTCACCGTCTATCGTTTCAGCGGTCTCAGCGTTCATGAAAATATCGAGCAATTCCCCACAACACGGCTTATCGAACTCAATACAGCCAAGGCTATCGACGCCGCTGTCGATTGGTTGACGATCAATTTCGAGGCGGCGTTCGATTCGATTACAGTTGCAGTGCGCACCGTTCTCAACCTTCTCGAGCTGGTTTTCGTCGGCACGCCATGGCCGGTCATGACGGTGCTGCTGCTTATCATTGCGTGGCGTGTGGCCGGCTGGAAGGTCGCTGTTTTCACCGCCGCCGCACTCGCCTACCTCGGTTTCTTCGGCTTCTGGGACAAGGCGATGAGCACGATCTCCCTGGTCGGCGCCTCCGTGTTCATCTGCTTCGTGTTCGGTACGCCGCTCGGGATCTGGTGCGCCAAGAGTAGCCGGACCAACGCCGTCGTAAAGCCGATCCTCGACTTCATGCAGACCATGCCGAGCTTCGTCTATCTCATCCCGGCGGTCGCGTTCTTTTCGATCGGCAAGCCACCCGGAGTGTTGGCGACGGTCATCTTTGCCATGCCACCCATGATCCGGCTGACGACGCTGGGCATCCAGCAGGTTCCCAGCCACGTAAAGGAAGCGGCGCTCGCCTTTGGCGCCAGCCCGCGGCAACTGCTCTTCAAAGTCGAGCTTCCGCTCTCAGTTCCTTCGATCATGACAGGAATAAATCAGACGATCATGATGAGCTTGTCCATGGTCGTAGTTGCGGCGCTGATCGGCGCTCAGGGATTGGGCTTCGACGTCGTTCGCGCCCTCAATCACCTGGAAACCGGCAGGGGAATCCTCGCCGGTATCGCCATCGTATTCTGCGCGATGATCCTCGACCGGATTGTCCAGGGATCGCGGGAGAAGGACGGCGGACCCAAAGTAGGGTGAGGATCTGTGACCAAACAAGGGAGGTACCATGAAAAACGCACTTAAGACGGCTGTCCTTGCGGCAGCGCTAGCCGTTGGCGCGACAGGCGCGGCGGGAGCTAAGGAGAAGGTTGTTCTCGCCGAGCTCAACTGGACCGGCGCCCACGCCATCGAGCACGTGCTCAAGGCGGTCATGGAGGACCGATTGGACGTCGAAGTGGAGATCATTCCGGCGACCGCTGCGGTCATATGGCCGGCCATGGACAAGGGTGACGGCAGCGTCGATGTCTATACCGATCTGTGGATGCCAAACCAAGCGGCTGGCTGGAACCAGTATGTCGCCCCGGGTTCGCGCGAGACCGTGCTCGTCAACAAGAGGCCCTACACGGGCCTCCAGGGGTTGTTCATCCCTGGCTATATTCAGGATGAGCATGGCATCAAATCGGTGGAGGATCTGAAGGATCCCGAGGTTGCCAAGCTCTTCGATTCGGACGGCAATGGCTTGGGCGAGTACTGGCCGGGAGGACCTGGCTGGAACTCTACAGAGGTGGAGCAGATCAAAGCCAAGAGCTACGGCTACGACCAGGTTTTCGAGCCGTTCGTGGTCGAGCAATGGGTCATGGAAGCAAAGCTGGCCGCGGCATACAAGCGGCAGAAGCCCGTGCTGTTCTATTTCTGGACCCCGGAGTGGATTCACTCCGAGTTTGACCTGCGGCTCTTGGAGGAGCCTGCTTTCGATGGCTACGCCAGCGAAAGCAAGAAGGGCGACCCCCTTTACAGGGCCGATGGGTGCTGGAACCACGTCGCTTCCCTGGAAGACCTGGAATGGCTGGAGAAAAGCAGCATCACGTGCAAGTGGCCCGACGCGGAGATCTACGTGGGATTCACGAAGTCGCTGGTTGAGCGGGCGCCGAACGTGGCCAAATTCCTGGAGCAGGTCTTCTTCGATCCCGAGGTCGTCAACGGCTGGATCCTCGATATCGGCCAGAATGACCGCGAGCCCGAGGAGGTGGCGAAGGAGTGGATCGAGCAGAACCCGGACATCGTCGACGAGTGGCTGACCGGCATCACCAGCTAGGCCGTTCTCGCCAGTTCTCCAAAGATCAGCGGGACAGGGTGCCGGACATACCGGCACCCTTCCTCTTTCGTTCGAGCGTCCGGATTCGACTCAGCAGCACGTCCCGGTCCACGTAGGCGCCCTGCAAGTGGCGCCGGCCGGTGACGGCG
>JBHICL010000344.1:0-3976 GCA_046759605.1 Alphaproteobacteria bacterium
ATAAGCGGACATTAGGTTGAATGCCGGAAGCCCGAAATTTTCCTTATCGCCTCTTTTGCGGCCGCCGCGCAAGATGGGGGCATGTCGGATTTTCGGTCTTTTGGCGCCACACGGTGCATGTGGTACACGGGGGCGGCAGCCAGGAAAGGGACCCGCGAACATGGACAAACGTATTCCCGAAACGGTTCTGCCGGAGGGACACAATGGAAAGATCCTCCTGGTATCGATAGGCGGTGCCGGGATTGAAGATCGCGTTGTTCTACGGTCCGGTGACGATTGGCACCGCGAAATCCTGCGCAACACCGAAGCGGAGATACGGGGGTACGGGATCGACGCCGCGCGGGTCCACGAACTGGGCGGCGCGTGGGTCGAGTTTGACGAGGATGGGAACATCGTCATTTACGGCTTCAGCGACGAGTTTGGCGCGTGCGACAAGACCGTTGCGGCCGGGTTCCTGCGCCGCTTGTATCCGGAGCGGACCGTCCGGATCGCGGATTGACATGCAACGGCCGCCCGCTACAGCGTCTCGAGAACAGGCGGCAGTTCGTTCAAGGAGGTGATGACCGGTACGTCCGCGTCGACTTCCGGGTAGTTCCGCTTTACCGTGTGGTGTTTAAGCCAGACCGGATGCAGGCCGGCGTCGCGGGCGCCACAGACGTCGATGCGCCAGTCGTCGCCGACGTAGACGGCTTCTTCGGCGGCCACGCCCAATTGCCCCAGACAAACGGCGAAGGGCCGGGCATCGGGTTTCGTCGGCACGCCGTTCTCCCCGGCGACGACCGTGACCGCGAACCGCGCGGCCAATTCCGGATAGGCGGTTACGCGGTGGGTGCTGGCGTCCGACTGCGCCTGCGTATTCGTGACCAGGCCGAGAGGGCCGTACTTGGCGGCAAGAGCCACGAGAACGCGGTGGACCTCGGGAAAGACCCGCGTATTCGATTGGACGGTCCGCCAGTAGGTTTGTTCCCACTGCCGCAACCGGTCGACGGACGGTTCCCGGCAGTAGTACCAGAAAACCTCGCGCCAGATATTGACTCTCGACAGATCGCCCTTCTTGTGGAACTCGGCGCGGATGCGGCGGTAGTGATGCTTGAACGCGTCGTGGTCGGTGATCGCCAGGTCCTGGAAGATGGCGGCCTGGGTGTCCTTTTCCGCTTGCCGGAAGCCGTCCGCGCTGTCCACCAGCGTCTGCCCGAAGTCGAAAAGGATGGCTTTGATCATCTGCCCCGCACCGGGTTTGGGGCCGCCGCCGGAGAACCGGAGCAGCCCCAAAACACAATGGACCCTAATCCCGGCCGTACTTTGAGAGGTAGTCGCCGAACAACTCCTCGTCGGTCGGGATGTACTCGGGAATGGACTCCGAGAGCCAAGTATAGTTCAGGAAGTGTTTGAAGTTGATGTTGTCGCTGGTCATGTTGCCGGCCCAGCTTCCTCCACCCAGCGTATCGGTGGTCGGGTTGCCATTGAACCAGCTTCCCGAGTTGGCGGCGGCATGCGGCATGCGGCAGTTGACCCGGCCAACGTTGGCCTTGACGGCCAGTTCGGTCAACCGCTCGTCGATGGTGGAATGGATGGACGCCGAATGGCCTTCGCCCGAGAAGCGGTGCATTTCCTTCATGCGTTCGATCATTTCGCTGAAGTCAGTCCATTTCCACACGGTCAGGACAGGCGAGATCTTCTCGCCGGAGAACCGGTCCTCGGGGCCGGGCTTGGTGCCCATGACCATGATGAACCGCGTCCCCTCGGGAATCTCGATCCCGGCATGTTCGGCGATATAGCTGGCCGGTTTGGCGACAACGTCGCGGTTCAGGTGCTTGCCGTCGGGCCAGTAGTAACTCCGCAGTTTTTCCCGTTCCTCCGTCGTGCAGAGGTAACCGCCCTCCGCCTTGAGCGCCGCAATCATGTCGTCGAAGGCGGCTTCCTCGATCGCCACGGCGTTCTCGGACGAACACGAGGCCGAGTTGTTGGCGCATTTGGATTTGACGATCTTGGCGGCGGTTTCCCTGGGATCGACGGTGGTATCGATAATCGAGATGACGTTGCCCGCGCTCACGGTATGGGCCGGCTTGCCAGCCTCGTAGACGACGCGGACCAGGGCCGCTCCGCCGGTGGCGACCGCGAAGTCGCAACTGGCCATCAGTTCGCGCGTTCCCTCCTGCGAGCCCTTCGTCAGGCTTTGCGCCAAATCCTCCGGCGCTCCCACCTTGCGTAGCGCCTTGCGGATGTGCTCGACCGTCGCATAGGTCGCCTTGGCGGTCCTCGGGTGGGGGGAAGTGATCATCGCGTTACGCGTCTTCAGCAGGCTCAGGCCGATACAGCACACCGTGGATTCCGGGTTGGTGCACGGCACGACGTTGGCGACCACACCCATGGGCTTGGCGTAGATCCGAAGGCCCTTTTCCTTGTCCTCGCGCACGAGGCCGCAGGTCTTCTGGCCGATCATGTCGCGCATCATGCCGCGCGTCTTGTTCTGGATCTTCAGCACCTTGTCTTCGTATACGCCGATACCTGATTCGCTGACGGCGAGATGGGCCAATTCCTTCGCCGTTTCCTCCTTCTGCAGTTCCCAACCGACGGCGGCGCAGATCTCGTCGACTCTCTCCTGGGGCAGGAATTCTACCTCCTTAAACGCGGCGCGGCCCTTTCTGTACATCTCCGGAATGTTGTCAGACATCGTATCTACCTTCTCGGTTCGAGGCCTGCCAGTCTAGCGATGGCCGGACCGGCCGGCGGGTTTGTGTTTACAATTTTTTGCCGACGGATTTGATGCCGGTTTTCTTACTGGGGTCTTCGATTTCCTCGTGGATGGAATAACCGCTGCCCCAAACACTCTTCCGCTCTTCCTCGCACTTTGCCCATTCGTCCAGGTCGGTGCTGAGAGCCAACTTGGCGTGGGTATCACGTTCGGCCAGCGGCGGCACCGGGCGGTCAGAGGGGCCGTCGTACATCTCGGGCGGCGTCAGGACCTGTCCGAGCCGACGATAATCGGCGCGCTCGATCTCCTCGATGAAGTGGGCTCCCGCCGCGAACGAGCGGGTGATGGCGAGAATGGCCCAGGTCGCTTCCGGCGTGAAACCCAGATCCATCATGACGGCCCCCATGGCCCCCAGCATGTCGATGTCGACGGGCGTGTCCGAGGCGGCTTTCGCCTTCTCGACAATGGCCGTCATCAGTTCCACATATTCGCCGGCCACACCCAATTTCTTGGCCCGTTCGATCATGCGTTTGGCGGCGGGGTCCTTGAGCATCAGGTCCGAGACGCCAAGGGATTCGACGCCGAGGTTATCGTCGACGATGCCCTGAGCGATGGCGTCAATGTCGAGGCCATTCTCCCGGCCGGCTGCGAGTTCATCGAGCAAACGGTTGCCGAAGGCGGAGTAGGCGCCGTAGGCGTGACCGAAGGCGTGGATCGAGGCGCCACAGGCCTGGGTGAGGAAGGTCTTGCTCTGCGCAACCAAGCGCGACACGGCGGCCGGGGCGGAAAGCCCGTCCTCCAGAGCCATGATCATCACGTAGTTGAGCATCTGGTCTTCTTCGACCGTCGGAATGCGGGCTTGGAAGTTAACAAACAGCAGGTCGGTCATGCCGAAATCTTCTTCCATCAGCTCGGTCGTATCGTAACCGCGCGCGACGATTCGGTGGACGTTCTTGTAGGCGACCTCGGAAACCCACTGGAAACGGGCCCGGGTCTCGTCAATCGGGACAGTGCCGTACTCGCGCTCGCTGTAATTGAAAGGGAGGCCTGGGTCGTCCAAATTGCCGATTCCCTTTTTGTCTTCCGGTGTTAGATCACCCATTTCTTGTACTCCCCTTCTTCCTTCTGTTTCCTGGCATATTCCTGGCGCTCAGACTGTTTGGGCACCTTGCGGTCCGGGGGACCGACGTATTTGATCATGCTAAGGTCGAGCATCTGCACCATGGGCTCGCTTTTCGATGCTCCCCAGGCTCGGCCGCGTTTCATGTTGAACAGGGCGTG
>JBHICL010000345.1:0-3966 GCA_046759605.1 Alphaproteobacteria bacterium
CTGACCGGGAGGAGCCAGGATCGATGGATGGGAGGGAGCAGGCGCTCTCGTTCCTGGCTGGCCCACAATCCGCCGGTCGCGAGTTCTTCGACGTGGCCGCCCGAGCTTTGATCATGGGGCTTGGGTGGCGTTGGGCGGGTGTGGGCCGGCTGCAAAACGATGGGCGCTCCGTGGAGCTGCTGGCGCTTCGAGATCGCGAAGAACGATGTGACATGTTCTCGTACGATCTCGACGGAACCCCATGCGATCAGGTCTATCGCATCGGTAACAACGATCCCCACGTCTATATCCCCCGTGGCGTTTGTAAACAGTTCCCGAAAGATCGGATTCTCATTGAACTGGGAGCGGTCTCGTACCGCGGCGAGGTCTTCTATGACGACCGCGGAGGACCCGCCGGTCATGTGTTCGCGATCAATGACACCGCCAGGAAAGATGACCCGGGAAGCAGCCTGTTCTTCCGTCTCGTGAGCCAGCGGGTCGGCGCCGAGTTCAACCGCTGGCAAATGGAACAGGCTTTGAGTGACAGCGAACAACGCTTTCATACCCTGTTCCAGAAAGCCAACGATGAAATTTTCATCATCGATCCGGGCACCGGCCGCTTTCGCGACGCCAACGAAAGTGCTTGCAAAACGCTGGGGTACAGCCGTGACGAACTTCTAAGCATGGCGGTCCATGACCTCTATCCGCCGAACGAGGCGGACGGAGTAGCCGCCTCCGTCGCGGATGTGAGCGCTGGCAAGAACCTGGTTTTCGAGCGGCGTCCGCGTCGCAAGGACGGGACGAGCGTGCCGGTCGAAGTCAGCAGCCAGCTGATAGCCTATGGTAACGAAAAAGTCATTCTGTCGATCGCGCGGAACATCACGGACCGCAAACACGCCGAGGAAGCTCTCCGCGCGGGCGAGGCGCGGCTGCGCCAGATCATCGATCTCGTACCCCACCTGATCTACGTCAAAGACCGCGATGGACGGTTCTTGCTCGTCAACAAGAAGCTGGCGGAAACCTACGGCACAACTGTCGTGGATCTAACCGGAGCGCTCGAGTCGGAACGGCTCTGCGATCCCGTGGCAGCCGGTCGCTATCACGAGGACGATCTCGAAGTGATCACCTCCGGCCGCTCCAAGTTCATACCCGAGGAAGAGTTCGTGGACGCGAAGGGTCGTAAACACATCTATCAGACGACAAAAGTCCCCTATCGACTGAGTGATCGTGATGGACCCGCCGTGCTGGGCGTCTCGGTAGATATCACCGAGCAGAAGATGGCACAGGCGAAGGCGCGCCAGCATGAGTCGGAGCTCGCGCACGTGCTGCGGATGGGCACGATGTGGGAGATGGCGTCCGGCCTGGGCCACCAGATCAACCAGCCGCTTACGGCAATAGCCAACTTCGCCGGGGGGGCCCTCAGAAGGCTTCGGGATGGCAAGCGGTCGCGGGAGGAGATCATCGAGGCGCTGGAGCAGATCTACCAGGAGGCAAACAGGGCCAGCGAGGTTGTCCGGCACCTGAACCGTTTCATCCGCAAGGCGGAACCCAGGCCGGCCTTGATGGACGTGAACGAGATTGTCCGGTCCGCCCTCGATCTCGCCCGCGCGGAGTTCGCCGACGGCAAGGTCAAGCTGGAGCTGCGGTTATCAAGCGATCTGCCCGCGGTAACCGCCGATCCTGTTCAAATCGAGCAAGCGTTTCTCAACCTCGTGCGAAACGCGATCGAGGCGATGCAGACGGCTCCGGCACGCGACCGTCGAATTGTCGTTCGAACCGCCGTGAGCAATGGCGATGGCGTAGCGGCCTTCGTCAGTGACAGCGGTCCGGGCGTCTCAGCCGCCGATACCAAGCGCATCTTCGATCCCTTCTTTACGACCAAGCCAAATGGAATGGGCATGGGACTGTCCATCACACGGACGATCGTCGAGGCGCATGGCGGCAGCGTCGATATCTTGAAAAGGCGCAAGAAAGGGGTGACGTTTCGTATAGTCCTTCCCACAACGTGAGAAAGCTGAAACGATGCTTGAGCCCACCGTTTTCATTGTCGATGACGACAAGGCATCACGCGCCTCACTGAAATGGCTCGTGGAATCCATCGGCCTCAAGGCCAAAAGCTTCGCAACGACCGACGGCTTTCTTGCCGCATACGACCAGGACATGCCCGGGTGCGTGGTGCTGGACGTGCGGATGCCGGACATGAGCGGTATCCAGCTTCAGGAGCTGCTCGCTCGACGGGGCGTTGAAATACCCATCGTTTTCGTCACGGGGTTTGCGGACGTGTCCACCGCGGTCCGCGCTCTAAAGAAGGGCGCGATCGATTTCATCGAGAAACCGTACAGTAACCAGCAGATCCTCGATGCCATTCAGGAGTCCATACGACGCGACACGCGAAACCGGGAGATGGCCGTGGAGCGCGCCGCCGTCATGTCCCGCGTAGCTCAGCTCACCAAGCGTGAGCGCCAGGTTCTGGGGATGGTCATCGAGGGAAAATCGAACAAAGAGATCGCCCGCGAGCTGCGATTGAGTCCGAAGACCGTCGAAAACCATCGCGGCAAAATGATGGATAAGATGCAAGCCAAGAATCTCGCCAGCCTGTTCCGGATGGCCTTGCCCCCGAGCGAGCACGACGAGCGGGTCTCGACCAAGTAACCTCTGCCCGAACCTGGCGCCCGGCCCATAGGGCGCCATTCACTCCACGGCGAAGAATACATACCGGCCAGGGGATTCTACCTAGAAACCCGCTGGATGTTCCCGGCTTTACCGGGAGCGACGGCCCCGCCTACAGTGTTTGCCCGGACGTAGGGAGGAGTGCATGCGCGAGACGCTCTTTGCGATGGTCCTCACACTGGGCGCGATGCCGGCGCTCGCGCAGACACTGGACACCGACGATTTCGAAGTCGCGACGACCTCCAACTTGCTGGATCTCTGTGGCGCGCCGGCCGCGCATCCGATGAGCGATGAGGGGCTTATGTTCTGCTTTGGCTATCTTGGCGGCGTCATGGATTTCCACCGCGTCCTCGTCCAGGTGGAGGGGGACGGGTTCGACCCCATCGCCTGCCCGAACGCTCCGGTGTCACGCGCCGAGATGGCCCAGGTATTCGTCGATTGGGCGCAGGCCAACCCCCAACACATGGACGAGCCGGCCGTCGACGGCCTGGCGCGAGCCGCCGTCGCAAGATGGCCGTGCTAGGACGGCGCACAAAACATTGCTCATCCATCGAGCCTGGAGGACCGGACCAATGCACAAGCGCGCCATACCGTTGGCCCTTGCCGGCGTGCTCGTTATGGGCGGATGCGCGGACTTGAGCGATACCCAACAACGAACGTTGAGCGGCACGGCCATCGGCGCCGCTGGAGGCGCGGCGATCGGGCTCATGGTGGGCAGACCGCAAACGGGGGCCGCAATCGGTGCCGGCGTGGGTGCGGCCGGCGGCTATTTGTACTCCAGGATCAAGGATGAATAGCCTTCGGCACGCCCCGTGACGGGGGCGTGCGAAATCGACCAGCGGCACCATTCCTGGGGAGGAGGGTGAACATGCTTAGGCAATCCATGAAGCTCTCGATGGCTTCCATGGCGGTCGCGATACTCGCCATGGGATTCACCACCGACCGGGCCTTTGCCGCGGAATGCAAGCGCGCGACGAAGGTGCTCCAAACAACCATCGTCTACTTCGATTTCGACAGCACGGCGGTGAAACCGGAAGACAGGACACGGTTGGAGAATCTCGTGACAAGGTTCGGGGGCAACCCCAATCTCGAGGTCTGCGTGCTCGGTCAGGCCGACAAGGCGGGGCCTGGGGACTACAACCTGCGCCTTGCCCTGCGCCGGGCGGAAGCCGTGGCGGACATACTCAAGACAAGCGGCCTGGAAGGAAAGCCGTTTCAAGTCGTCTCACGCGGCGAGGCGTTCGCACCGGAGGGCCTTCTCGTGCGGATATTCGGCGACAAGGTGCAGTTCAAAAGCGATCGGCGAGTCGAGGTCCT
>JBHICL010000346.1:0-3957 GCA_046759605.1 Alphaproteobacteria bacterium
TGGTCGTTCTGGTACGGGTTCCACCCCAGCTCGATCATCGAGTCGCAGATTTCCTTGATGACCTCATAGCGGCGCATCAACGCTGTCTGGTCGTAACAGGGCTTCTCCTGAATATCGCGATCGTCGGAGATCCCCGATCCGTTGGACGCGATCATGAAGTACTCGCACTCCACGCCGCTCATCATGCGGTAGCCGAGCCCGCGCGCACGCTCGACCTGACGTTTGAGCACCACCCTCGGCGCCGACTCCACCTCCTTGCCGTTCATCCACAAGTCGCCTGCCAGCCAGCCGACTTCGCGGTTCCACGGCAACTGAAGCAGGCTGTTGGGATCGGGTACGGAGAACATGTCCGGGTCCGCCGGCGTCATGTCCAGCCAGGAAGCAAACCCGGCGAAGCCCGCACCGGTCTTCTGCATTTCGCCAATCGCGCGCGCCGGCACGAGCTTGGCGCGCAACACGCCGAACAGGTCGACGTAGCTCATCAGAAAGTACTTGATGCCGCGCTCCTCGGCGACTTTCGCGAGATCGACGTTCATTTTGCGGCCCCTCGTCCTTTTCTGTCGTCCCTGTGGGCGCGATTCTTCCCCGCCGGCGCCGCTCGCGCAATAGCCGGCCGGCGCCGGTCGTCAGTGTCGTCCGACCAGGGGAATTCCGGTCGCCTCGGTGGTCGCCAGGGTGATCGCGCGGAGGTCTTCCGGCTCCAGGTTGTGCAGGTCCGTCTTCCCCGTGCAACGGGCCATCATCGATGCCTCGCCGGCGCTGGCTTTGAGGATGTTGACGACCGCCGAGCAGCGGTCCTCCTCACTGTAGTCCGGGGCGAAGCGCATGTCGCCCGTTTCCACGATCTCGCCTCCCACCGCGAGCCCGACTGGGACTCCGTACACCACGACGGTGCCGCCGAGCGCGATGATCTTTGCGGCGTCGGTGCCGGAGCGGGCGCCGCCGAAATATACGAGATCGATCTCCCCCTCGCGCCGGAGCCGCCTGAGGACGCCCACCGCGTCGCGCAGAATCGTGAGGTCGGGAGAGGCCGCCAGCTCGGATTTCATCGTACCCAGGCCCGAGCTGCCATCCAGCAGCAGCATCTCGAAGCCGCGCTCGAGCGCGTGAGCAATGGCCTCCTCGAGGAGCGCCGGGGAGGAGACCGCGAGACCCAGGATCTGATCTTCGTGGAGCCGCTTCGGCTCCACCGGCCGGAAGGGCTTCTCCGCGACATGTATCAGGGCGACCGCCCGTGGGCTCGGCGTCGGCCCGTCCGGCGCCACGAGCTGGAGCCACGGCACGCCGTCCGCCAGCGGCCGCAGCCCGATGTAGCCGCACTTGCTTTCCCGCAACCCCGAGGCCACGCCCCGGCGCACCTCGTCCGGCGCATCGTCGAAACCGGTGACGAAGAACGGCAACGCGAGCTCCAGCCGGTTGCCGATGCTGGTGGTGACCCGACACGCTTCGCGGTAGGGATCGATGACCAGCCGCGAGAGGTTCGCGGGCAGGAAGACGAGGTCGTCCAGCGTGGCCGGTCGATCGGGCGGGAAGGGGTCTTTCCTCGGCTGGAGCCGGCGCGCCAGCATGGCCTTGTTCTTGGCGTGGTCGAGGGGGTTGGTGCGCGCCATGGAGAAGATGTCCTCGCGATGGCGCACCGAGTAATCCGCCGAGCCCGTCTCCGCATCGCAGCGATAGCAGCGCGCGGCCTCCTTCTTCGCCGTCTCCACGTCGTAAGTGGTCTCGATTTCCGGGAACTCGATGGGCAGCTCGCCGAGGCCGTGGAACGCCTGGTGCTGGCGGGGCAGCTTCTCCCACGAAAGATCCTGGGCCACCGGGGCCCGCCGCGTGCGGTACGGCGTGCGGTACGGCATCGGGTTCTCGTTGCCGTCGAGGAACGCCCTTATGTAGTAAGCCGCGCGCTGACCGTGGTTCATGGCGATGACGATCGTCGAGCCGCCGAAGGCGCCATCGCCCGCGGCGAACACCCTGGGGTCCGCGGTGCGCATGCCATCGAACTCGGTGCGGACGCGGTCCCTCGCCATCATGCCCTGGCGATCCAGCTCCTCGCACGCCGCCTGCTGCCCGACCGCGGCGATGACCATGCCGCAGGCTATGTCATGCTCGGTGCGGGGGACGACGACCGGCGAGCGCCGCCCGTCCGGGTCCGGATCCCCCGGCGTCGTCTCCACGCAGCGTAGCGCGATGGCATTGCCGTGCGGCACCACGGCGATCTGCTGGGTGCGATAGACGAACTCGATGCCTTCCTTGATCGCGCCCTCGAGCTCGTCGCGGCGGGCGGGGATCTCCTCGGGGCCCCGGCGGTAGATGACCTTCACGTGCCTGCAGCCCGGCAGACGCTTCGCCACCCGGCACGCGTCCATCGCCACGTCGCCGCCGCCAACGACGAGCACCGTCTCGGGCAGCTCGGGTCTTTCGCCCCCGTTCACGCGCCGCAAGAAGCCGACGCCGTCCACGACGCGTGGGTCGTCCTCGCCCGGAATACTCATCGGCTTGCCCCACCAGGAGCCGATGGTCAGCAATACGGCGTCATGGCGCCCCTTGAGCTCGTCGAGCGTCACGTCGCTCCCGAGCGAGGCGTTCAGATGCACCTTGATGCCGGGGCAGCGCGCGAACAGGCGTTCCAGGTCCTCCTCGATGATGCCCGGCGGCAGGCGAAAGGCGGGGATGCCCCAGACCATCATGCCGCCCAGGCGGTCCGACATCTCGTAGACGTGCACCTCGAACCCGGCGACGGCGAGGTCGTGGGCGGCGGTCAGTCCGCACGGGCCGGCCCCGACGATGCCCACGGTTTCCTTGCGGGTCACCGGAACCGGGGGCAGGTGATGGGTCCGCCCCAGCCGCTCCATGACGATGCGCTTCAAGTTGCGGATGGCGATGGGGCCGTCGCTGGCAGCGCGCCGGCAGGCCGGCTCGCACGGCGCGTCGCAGACCCGTCCACAGATCGAGCTGAACGGGTTCGTCGCCGTGATCGCCTCGAAGGCTTCCTCCCACCGCTCCTCCCAGATGTAGGCGATGTAGGACGGCGCGTCGGTGCCGACGGGACACGCCACCTGGCAGGGCGCCGGCACAAAATGGACGTCCCTGGCATGGTCCTCGTAGTCCGGCGGCGCGTCCGGGACGTCGATACGCTCGATGCCGTAGACCTCGCTCATCTCAACTCGCCCGCAGCTCGATCTCCAGCGCGCCGGCATGGTCGCGCTGCCCCGGCTCGTGGGGCAGTCCCGTGATCGCGGCGGCCTCGGGCGTCAGGGCCACCAGGTCGTCGGGGGACAGCTGTCTCACGTCGGTGTGTCCGAGGGCGTGGATGATCGCGGCCGTCTGAAAGCGGACTGCCTCGAGGAAGCGGTGGATGTTCTGCGCCTCGACGGGAATGTTGTAGCGTTTCTCGTGCTCGGGGTCCTGGGTGGCGATGCCCGTTACGCACTGGCCCACGTGACACTGCATGCAGGCAATGCAGCCGCCGGCAACGATGACGGAGGTACCCATGGCGAAGGCGTCGGCGCCGAGGCAAAGCGCCTTCACCCCGTCGATGCCGTCACGGACGCCGCCCATCAGCACGATCTGGATCTTTTCGCGGCAGCCGATCTCTTCGAGGGCATCGATCGCCTCGACGATGGCGGCGATGGTCGGGATGCCGACGTGCTCCAGGACCTCGGCGCTGCCGGCGCCGGTCGAGCCCTGCATACCGTCCAGTTCGACGAAGTCGAAGCCGTCCTTGACAGCGATCTTGATGTCGTCGTGCACGCGCCCGGCGCCCAGCTTGACACTCACCGGAAGCTTGTAGCCGGTCGCCTCGCGAAACTCCTCGACCTTGATGACCAGGTCGTCGGCGCCCAGGATGTCCGGGTGCCGCGACGGCGAGCGCAGGTCGATGCCGTGGGGAATCCCCCGGATCCTCGCCAGCTCCTTGGTCACCTTCTTGGCCATGAGCTGGCCGCCGAAGCCGGGCTTGGC